>NZ_JBSIBZ010000015.1:0-129468 GCF_058245575.1 Streptomyces sp. UF-297
CAGCCCCCCGCGGCGTGCTCGGCCGCGGCCGAGCACGCCAGCGAGGAGGCCACAACTGCCCTGCGTGCCGGTCCTGTTGGCACCGCATCCCCCTGCCGCCCGGGTTTCCCTCACCCCTGTGGTGTCGTGCTGTAATGCGGTGTGCCGTGATGCTGTATTCAGCACACTGAATGACGGTGTCGCCCGGCACAAGGTAGGCCCCGGGTGCCTCTCGGGAAACGCGCGTTTTGGCCAACACCGCGCACGACTCCCTGACGTACCATCAGTCACCGTGCGCCATCTGCTTGTTCCCCCCACACCGTCCGAGAGGAACGAGAGAAGAGAGCCGCCACCATGCCCATCGAACGGCGTCCGCTGCGCGAGCAGGTCAAGGAGGAACTCCTGGAGCGCCTGCGCCAGGGGGAGTTCACCACCGGCGAGACCATCAACGAACTGCGTCTGGCGGCCGAGCTGGGCGTCAGCCGCACCCCGCTGCGCGAGGCCCTGATCACGCTGGAGCGGGAGGGAGTGATCACCAGCGAGCGCGGCAAGGGCTTTCGCTTCGCACCGATGAGCCCACGGGAATTCTGCGAACTCACCGCGATCATGGCCGCTTTGGAGTCCCTCGCACTGGAGCTGAGCGACCCGGAACAGCTGCGCGCCACCGCCCCGCGCCTGCTGGCCGAGGCCCGCGCCTTCTCCTCCCACAACGCCCCGTACGAGGTCATCGAGCGCCACGACGACGCCTGGCACGACCTGCTGCTCTCCGGCTGCCCCAACGACCGGCTGATGGACCTGATCACCTCCCTCAAGCTCACCATGCACCGCTACCAGCGGGTGGTCGTCGGCGACCAGAACAGCCTGGAGCGCGCCGCGGAGGAACACGAGCGGATCGCCGACTGCCTGACCCACGGCGACCTCCCGGGCGCCGTCGCCGCCCTGAAGGCCAACTGGAACAGCGGCATGCAACGCATCCTGGCACGCCTCACCCCTTGACCACGCCGCCCCGCCCCTCCGGCCTCCCCCTACGTACGATCGAACCCCCTGCACCCGACCACCTGCGGAGGCTGAACGACCATGGCGGACCAGCGAGTTTTCATCGTCACCGGCGGAGGGACGGGGATCGGCGCCGCCACCGCCCGGCTCCTGTGCGAGGCCGGCCACCATGTGGTGATCTCCGGGCGGCGCCCCGAGCCGCTGCACCGCCTCGCCGAGGAGACCGGAGCGCTGGCCCACCCCGCCGACACCACCGACCCCGGCGCCGTCACCGGCCTGATCGAGGCGGCACTCGCCGCGCACGGCCGGATCGACGGGCTCGTCCTGAACGCGGGCGTGGCACGCGGCGGAGCCGTCGGCGACCTGTCGATGGAGGACTGGGAGACGGTCCTGACCACCAACCTCACCGGCCCCTTCCTGCTCCTGCGCACCGCACTCCCCCACCTGCTGGAGTCCCGCGGCTCGGTCGTCGCGGTCGCCTCCGTCTCCGCCCTGCGCAACGGCGTGGCCAACGCCGCCTACGCGGCCTCCAAGGCGGCCCTGCTCCAGCTCTGCCGCTCCCTGGCCGTCGACTACGGCCCCCGCGGCCTGCGCGCCAACACCGTCTGCCCCTCCTGGGTACGCACCGACATGGCCGACCGCCGCATGACCCGCTTCGCCGAAGAGGCCGCCCTCGGCGACGGCGGCAAGGACGCCGCGTACGAGGAGGCCTCCCGCCTGATCCCCGCCCGCCGCCCCGGCGAGCCCCACGAGGTGGCCGAGGCCATCGCCTGGCTGCTCTCCCCCGCCGCCTCCTTCGTCAACGGCGCCACCCTCACCGTCGACGGCGGCGTCACCGCCGTCGACCCGGGCACCGTCGCCTTCGACTTCCGCATCGACCCGCGCGCCGCAACGGGACGCTGAACAGCGAGAAGGCCGTATCGGATCTCTCCGATACGGCCTTCTCGCTCACGACTCGCAAAAGTCGGGACGACAGGATTTGAACCTGCGACCCCTTGACCCCCAGTCAAGTGCGCTACCAAGCTGCGCCACGTCCCGTTGCCCGTCCGGCCCGGGTTTTCCCCGGCTGGCCGCGCACGAGAACAATACCGCATGTCAGAGGGTGGGCGCCGCCAGGTTTGGGCACAGGGGGCCCGAAACCCGGCGCGGCGGGCCGACCGATCGGGCCATCGGCAGTTGAGTAGCCGTACTCATGTGCTCACCGCACGGCGCCGGGACGCTACGCGCATGACTACTCCTTCGATCCAGCGGCCGACCACCACCGCCTTCTTCGTGCAGGCCGCGATCTCCTTCGGACTGTCCCTGGTGGCGCTCATGATCGGGATTCTGCGGCTGCCCGTAGGGCCGTGGGAGCGGTCCTTTCTCGCGCTCGGTCTGGTCTTCGTGGTCTCGTCGGCCTTCACGCTGGCCAAGTGCGTACGGGACCGGCAGGAGGTCCAGGAGGTGACCAACCGCGTCGACAAGGCCCGGATCGACAAGATCCTCATCGAGCAGGACGTCTTCAAGTCCGGGCCGGTGTGACGCCCGCCGAGTCCGGGGTGTCACCCATCAGGTAGCGGGCGCCCGCACCCATGCCCGCCGCCTTGTCCTCGGGGTTGTAGAGGCCGCATTTACGCAGGCTCAGACAGCCGCAGCCGATACAGCTGCTCAACTGGCCGCGCAGACGCTGGAGTTCGGCGATCTGGTCGTCGATGCGGTGGGTCCAGGTGCGGGCGACGTTGTTCCACTCGCCCGCGTTGGGCGCGCGGTCCTGCGGGAGCTTGGCCAGGGCCGCCCGCGCCTCGTCCAGGGAGAGGCCGACGGTCTGGGCGGCGCGGATGAAGGCGATCCGGCGCAGCGTGGCGCGCTCGAAGCGGCGCTGCCCGCCGGCCGTGCGCTCGGAGCGGATCAGCCCCAGTTCCTCGTAGTAGCGCAGGGCGGAGGTGGCCAGTCCGCTGCGGGCCGCGAGCTCGCCGATCGGGAGGCGGTCGTGTTTGGAGGTCATGCACCGGAGAATAGCGCTTGACTTCAAGTCGGCTTGAAGTTGCAAGCTCTCTTGCATGACGAACGCGACGGCGAACCAGACGACGAACACCACGACGACACCGGTGCTGCCCCTCGCGCAGAAGCCGGTGCCCGCCCCTCCCGGCTTCGGCGACCTGCCCGCGCTGATGAGTCTGATGACCGGCGACGAGAAGCACGGCCCCGCCGCCACCTCCACCCTGGACGCGGTGTGGGTCCTCTACGACCGGGTGCTGCGCATCTCCCCCGAGACCGCCCAGGCCCCCGACCGGGACCGCTTCCTGCTCTCCAAGGGCCACGGCCCGATGGCCTACTACGCCGTACTGGCCGCCAAGGGCTTCTTCCCCACCTCCTGGCTGCCGGGCTTCGGCTCGTACGACTCGCCGCTGGGCCACCACCCGGACCGGATGCTCGTACCGGGCGCCGAGATCGGCAGCGGCTCGCTGGGGCACGGCCTGCCGCTGGCCGTCGGCACGGCGCTGGGCCTGCGCGCCCAGGGGCTGACCGACCCGGCGGTGTGGGTGCTGATCGGCGACGCCGAGCTGGACGAGGGCAGCAACCACGAGGCGATCGCCTACGCGGGCTCCGCGGGGCTTCAGCGGCTGCACACCCTGGTCATCGACAACTCCTCCGCCACCCACGGCTGGCGCGGCGGCATCGCCTCGCGCTTCGAGGCGGCGGGCTGGTCGGCCACCACCGTCGACGGCCGCGACCACCAGGCGCTGTACGAGGCCTTCACCGCCGAGCACCCGGGCCGGCCGCACGCGGTCGTGGCCCGTGTGGAGCCCAAGAACGGCTGAGCCGTCCCCTGGCCCCCCACATCCCCCGACACCGGACATCCCCCGGTACCGACTCCCCCGACACCGACAATCCAGAGCAGAACGAGAGGGTCTTCCTGATGGACACCATGCGTGAGCGCTTCGCCTCGGTCACCACCCGCCTGCTGGACGAGGACCCGCGGCTGGCCGTCGTCCTGGCCGAGATCGGCGTGGACGGCTTCGCCACGGCCAAGGAACGGCACCCCGACAGAGTGGTGAACGTCGGGATCAGGGAGCAGCTGCTGGTCGGCGTGGGCGGCGGGCTGGCCCTGACCGGGCTGCGCCCGATCATGCACACCTTCGCCTCCTTCCTGGTGGAGCGCCCCTTCGAGCAGGTCAAGCTGGACTTCGGCCACCAGGGCACCGGCGGGGTGCTGGTCAGCGCGGGCGCCTCCTACGACTGGCCGGCCGGCGGCTTCACGCACATGGCGCCGGGCGATGTCGCCCTGCTGGACACCCTGGACGGCTGGACCGTGCACGTCCCCGGCCACCCGGACGAGGCCGAGACGCTGCTGCGGCACGCCGCGGCGGCGGGGGACGACAAGGTCTACGTACGCCTGTCCGTACAGACCAACCAGGCGCCGCGGCCGGTGGACGGCAGCCGCTTCCTGACCCTGCGCGAGGGCCGCGCCGGGGTCGTGGTGGCCGTCGGGCCGATGCTGGACAACGTCCTGGCCGCGACCGAGGGCCTGGATGCGACGGTCCTGTACGCGACGACCGTGCGGCCCTTCGACGCCGAGACGCTGCGCACCGCCGTCGGTGCGGCCGACGCCGCCGATGTGGTGATCGTCGAGCCGTATCTCGCCGGCACCTCCACCGGCGCGGCGAACGACGCCCTGGCCGCCGTAGCGCACCGCGTCCTGGGCCTGGGCGTCGGCCGCCGGGAGCTGCGCACCTACGGGCAGCTCGACGAGCACCTGGCGGGGCAGGGGCTGGACGCGGGGGCGCTGCGGGAGCGGATCACGGCCTTCCTCGGCCGGTGACAGCTGCCGGTGACACGGGGGCCCTTCCCCCCCCGCCCACCCACCCCGCACCCCGCACCAGACTCCGTCCTACGCCGGCCCCCGCCCCACCTCCCCCTCAGGCTCAGCCTCCGGACGCCCCCCATGGATCAGGGTGGGCGTCCGCGAGTGTGCGCGGTGCCGTCTGGCGCCAGGCGTCCAGGAGGATGGAGCGCAGCTCCTCCTCGCTCTCCACGGCGGCCAGGCGCACCCGCAGCCAGGCGTAGTTGTCGTCGTGGCCGGGACGTATGGAGAACTTCTCCGGCTCGGCGGCGATCAGCTCCGCGCGGTCCTCCTTGGGGCACTTGACGCCCATGGAGGCATCGTCGTCGTCCAGAGCGGCGAAGATCTTGCCCCGGACGCGGAAGGTGGGCATCCCCCAGGCGAGCTTCTCCTCCGTCGCGGGGAGCCCGAGCGCCTGGGTGCGTACGTCATCGGCACTGACCATGGGAAAACGGTAGACCCGGGCACTGACAACGGCGCGTCCTCGCAGGTCACACCCGTTCCTCCAGCCAGGCCAGCAGGTCGCGCTGCACCTCGTCGCGGTTGGTCTCGTTCAGGATCTCGTGGCGGGCGCCGGGGTAGGCCTTCCAGGTGAGGTCGCGGGTGCCCAGGTAGCGGAAGTCCTCCAGGAGCTCGTTGACCAGGGTCAGACGCTGATGGCAGGGGTCCTGGTCGCCGACGGCGATGTGCACGGGCAGCTCGCGCGGGACGCGGGCGAGGTGGGCCGGGTCGTTGACCTTGCGCACCGCCCGTACCCAGTCCAGGGCCAGACCGGCGCAGAAGGGGAAGCCGCAGTTCCTATCGGCGGCGTAGCGCGCCACTTCCGCGGGATCGCGGGAGAGCCATTCGAAGCCGGTACGGGGCTCGTCGGGGTGGTGGTAGGGGTCGTTGAAGGACGCGAAGAGGCGGGGGATGAAGGGGGAGAGCGCGGTGCGGCCGCGGGCGGCGATCTCCGTCTCCAGCTCCGCGATGGAGGTCTCGACCTCGGCGGCGGGCAGCGAGCGGAAGGTCCCGGTGAGGATCAGCCCGGACAGCCCCGCCCCGTACTCCTGCGCGTAGTCGCGGGCCAGCATCGAGCCCATGCTGTGACCCAGCAGGACCAGCGGCAGGCCGGGGTGCGCGGCGCGGGCCGTATCGCCGATGGCCTTCAGGTCGGTGACGACGGCGCGCCAGGCGTCCTCGCCGACGACGCCGCGGCCTCCGGTGGACAAGGCGGTGGCGCCGTGACCGCGGTGGTCCGAGGCGACGACGGCGAAGCCGTGGCCGGTCAGGTGGCGGGCGAACCGGTCGTAGCGCAGGGCGTGTTCGGCGGCGCCGTGTGCGATCTGCACCACGGCGCGCGGGCGGGCGTGCGCCGGGAGCCAGGTGTACGTGGCGATCCGGACGCCGTCGAGGGACGGGTGGAAACCGTGGTGGGGCTGCGGGCCGGGCGCCCCTTGGGGCGCCCCCTGCGCCGTGGGGTCGCCGGGTGCGGCGCCGTAGGCGGTCACGATGGCGTCTCCTGTCTGTCGGAGGAGGTGGAAATGTCTGCCGGAGGGAGTGGAAACCGCAGCGGCGGAAAGAGCCGGGTGGACGGGAGCCACTCTCCCGTGGGCGGCGTGCGCGTCCAAGAGGCAGGTGGCACTGCGGTGTTGACCCCGGGGCCACGCCTCGTGACAAGATCGGGCGGTTCCACCCGCTCCTGAGCCACAACACCCTTGTCGCAGGAGGACCGTTGGACACCACGGACAGATCCGCAGCGTCGTTGCCCGACTCGCCCGACCCCGGCTCCCCCGGCTCCGCCCCGCGCCTGTCCCGGCGCGGATTCCTGCAGGGCACGGCATCGGCCGCCGCAGCGGTGGGCCTGGCCGGTATCGCCCCTCCCGCCACCGCCACCGCCGCCACCGCCGCCACCGCGGCGACCGGCACCAGCACCTCGCTGTCCTTCACCGGTGCCACCAACGGCGCCGCCACCCTCTCTCCCTCCGGCGACCGGCTGGTCGCCGAGGTCCAGAACGTCCTGTGGTCGCTGCCGCGCTCCGGCGGCGAGGCGGTGCCGCTCACCCCGGCAGACCTGGAGCCCACCCGGCCCGTCTTCTCGCCCGACGGGCGCCGCCTGGCCCTGTGCGCCTACAAGGGCGGCAACTTCCACCTCTGGACGCTGCGCCCGGACGGCTCCGGCCTGCGGCAGCTGACCGACGGCCCGTGGGACGACCGCGGCCCCGCCTGGTCCCCCGACGGCACCCGGCTCGCCTTCGCCTCCGAGCGCGGCGGCGACTCGGTGACCGGCAGCCCGTACCGCCTCTGGGTGCTGGACGTACGCAGCCACCGGCTGACCCGCGTCACCGGGCTCCCCGGCCAGGGCGGCCCTCATCAGGACGGCGCCTGGGAGGACTTCGACCCGGTCTGGTCCCCCGACGGCGAGCGCCTGTGGTTCGTGCGCGGGCGGCTGTCGGGGACCGCGCTGCTCTCCCGTACGGTCGCCTCCGTACGGGCCGACGGCAGCGGAGAGGTACGCACCGAGCACACCGAGACCGCCACGGCCCAGGTCCTGGCCCCGGCCCTGTCCCCGGCCGGGCGGCTGGCCTACCTGCGCACCACGGACTACCCGGGGCCCACCTGCACGCTGGTCGTGGACGGCGCCGCCGTGCCGGTGGACGGCGATGTGATGCCGGTGCCGCCGCGCTGGGTCTCGCGCGAGGAGCTGCTGCTGACCGTCGGCGGGCAGTTCCGGATTCTGCGGCCCGCCGCGCCCGGCGACGCGGGCGAGCGGATCCCGTTCGCCGCCCGGCTCCCCCTGGACCGGCCGCGCTACCGGGTCAAGGACTACGGCTTCGAGCGGACCGGCGTGCGGCCGGTGCGCGGCATCCACCTGCCCGCGCTCTCGCCCGACGGCCGCCAGGTGGCCTTCGCCGCCCTGAACTCCCTGTGGCTCGCGCCCACTTCGGGCGGCGGCGCGCCGCGCCGGATCGTACGGGCCGGTGCCACCCGCTATGTCACGGCCCCGAGCTGGTCGCGGGACGGCCGCCATCTGCTGTACGCGGACGACCGGGACGGGCTCTTCGCCGTCCGCCGCCGCGAGGTGGCCGGCGGGCAGGAGATCGTGCTCGCCACCGGGGGCCGGGTACAGCCGGCGCTGTCGCCGGACGGCAAGCGGCTCGCTGCCCTCGACATGTCCGGAAATCTCGTGGTACGCACCCTCGACGACGGCAAGGAGACGGTGGTCGCGACACCGATGGGCGCGGGCGGGCTGCCCGGCCGCCCCAGCTGGTCGCCCGACGGCCGCTATCTGGCCTTCTGCGACCGCGGCCGCCTCAACCGCCGCTTCCGCGAGGGCTACAACCTCATCCGCGTCGTCGACACCCGCGACGGCACGAGCCGGCTGCACGCCCTCGCCCCGCATGTGTCCGTGTCCGACCGCTACGACTCCGGACCGGTGTGGTCCCCGGACGGCAGGTGGCTGGCGGTGATCGCCGAATCGGCGCTGTGGCTGCTGCCCGTACGCCCCGACGGCACCCCCGACGGCGTGCCGCGCCGGCTGACCGACGAGCCCGCCGACCACCCGTCCTGGTCCGGCGACTCGCAGAGCCTGCTGTACCTCTCGGCCGGGCGGCTGCGGCTGACCGGTGTGCACGGCGGCACGGCGCGTACCGTCAACGTCCGTATCGACCACCGCGGTTCGGCGCCGCGGGACACGGTCGTGCACGCGGGACGCCTGTGGGACGGCACCGGCGAGCGGGTCCGCGAGGACGTCGACGTGGTGGTGCGGCGGGGCCGGATCACCGCCGTCGAGCCGCACCGCGCGAGCCGTACCCGCGCCGCTGCCCACGTGGTGGACGCCTCCGAACGGACCGTGATCCCCGGCCTGTGGGACTCCCACACCCACCCGTGGCAGATCACCTACGGCGGCCGCCAGATGGCGCTGCCGCTCGCGTACGGCATCACCACGACCGTCTCGCTGGGCGGCTTCTCCTACGAACAGGCCCGGCTGCGCGAGGCCATCACCTCCGGCACCCTGACCGGCCCGCGGCTGCTGACCAGCGGCGAGCTGCTGGACGGGTCCCGGGTGGCGTACAGCATGGGCCGCGCGCACCGCACTCGCGAGGGGCTGCGCCGCTCCCTGGAGCGCGGCGCGGCGCTGGACTGGGACTTCGTCAAGACCTATGTCCGCGCGCCCGGTTGGGTGATGGAGGAGGCGGCGCGCTTCGCGCACCGGCGTCTGGGCGTACGCGCCGGGAGCCATCTGCTCTCCCCCGGCGTCCAGCTGGGCCAGGATCTGACGACCCATCTGCAGGCAACCCAGCGCCTGGAGTTCGGGCACGCCGTCTCCGGCTCCGCACACTCCTACCAGGACGTACGGGAGATCTACACCGGCACCGACTTCCACCTCATCGCCACCCCCTTCTCCGCCGCGGCACTGCTCGGCCTGGACCCCGCGCTGGCCGAGGACCCGCGGGTCACCCGGCTGATGCCGCCGTGGGACGTGGCTTTGGTCCGCGAGGGGGCGCAGCAGAAACCCACCGACACCCAGCTGAGCGACATCGACACCGAGGTGGCGATCTACCGCGGGGTGCTGGACGGCGGCGGTCTGGTCGCGCTGGGGACGGACCAGCCGCTGGAGCCGGTGGGCCTCCATCTGCACCTGGCGCTGCGGGCGCTGCACCGCAGCGGGCTGACCGCCGCCCAGGCGTTGCGCACCGCGACGGTACTGCCCGCCCGGGTCTTCGGCGCCGACAAGGACCTGGGCACCCTTGAGGCCGGGAAGCTGGCCGACCTCACGGTCGTGGACGGCGACCCGTTCACCGACTTCGACTCCCTGACCCGTACGGTCTGTGTGCTGCGCGGCGGCCGCCGCTACGACCAGCGGGACCTGGTGAACTCCTTCCCCTCCCCCAACGGCCGCTCACCCGGGGCCGACGGGAAGGAGGAGGACTGGCTGGAGGTGGGGCGCCAGCACCGCAAGGAGTCCTGCTGCGGCCCTGAGCACTGACCCCGCGCCGCCTCCGTCACACCTGGCCCCGCTCGAAGTACGCCACGAGAGCGGGGTCCAGGCCGGGCACCTCGTGCGGGGCGCCGCCGGCGCGCAGCGAGGCGGTGGCCCGCTCCCCGGCGGCGACGGCCATCCGCGCCGCGACGGGCGAGGTGTCGGTGGGTCCCCCTTCGCGGACGAAGCGCAGGAATTCGTCCATCAGCAGGGGGTCGGCGCCGCCGTGCCCCGCCTCGTCGTCGACGAGCGGTACGCGGTGCTCCGCGTCCGCGTCCGTGCGGTACTCCGACTGGCGCGCGTTCCACACCTTCACCACCGCGCCCGGACCGTCGCCGAAGTTCTCCAGCCGCCCCGCGTCGCCGATGACGGTGTAGTTGCGCCAGTAGTCCGGGCTGAAGTGGCACTGCTGGTAGGCGGCCAGCACCCCGTTGTCCAGGCGCAGGTTGACCAGCGAGACGTCCTCGATGTCGATGACCGGGTTGAGTCCGCGCTGATCGCCCGGCGGCCAGTGCGCCGCGTGGTCCAGCCAGTCGGCGGGCCGCGGCTCCCCGGGCGCGCGCCGCATGGCGTGCGCGCCGTAGACCATCAAATCGCCCAGCGCCTGCACCGTGCGCGCGTACCCGCCCGCGAGCCAGTGCAGCACGTCCAGGTCGTGCGCGCCCTTCTGCAGCAACAGGCCGCCGGTGCAGCGGCGTTCGGCGTGCCAGTCCTTGAAGTAGTAGTCGCCGCCGTGCGAGACGAAGTGGCGTACCCACACCGTCCTGACCCGTCCGATGTCGCCGCGCGCGATCACCTCGCGCATCAGGCGGATCACCGGCATATGGCGCATGTTGTGGCCGACGTACAGGCGGGTGCCCGTCTCGCGCGCCGTGCGCAGGACCGTGTCACAGCGCGCCGCGGAGATCTCCAGCGGCTTCTCGACGAAGACCGGCACTCCGGCGCGCAACGCCCGGCAGGCGAGGTCGGCGTGGGTGTGGTCGGGGGTGAGCAGCAGGAGCGCGTCCAGGTCCTCGCTCCCGAGCAGTACGCCGGGGTCGGCGACCGTCCGCACACCGGGGATACGGCGGGCGGCGTGCTCCCGCGCTGCCGGGTCGGGGTCGGCCACGGCCACAACCCTGGCTCCGGCGCCGGGCCGGTGGGCGGTACGCACGAGGGATCCGCGCATACCGAAGCCGAGGACTCCAAGGCGCAGGTCGTCGGTCATGGCGCTACCTCCACGAGGGATGTCGTACGGGTGCGGTCAGGGTTCCAGGCGAAGTCAACAAGAGGCGACACCGCGGCGGGCCGGGACTGCGTATTCATTCCGCGCCACCCCACGCCACCCCGCCTTCGGGGCCGCCCCGGCGGCGCGGCAACCGGATCATCAGCCCCCTCGATCCCATGCGCCCCGCAGGGGGAATACCACAGGGGTGGTGAATCTTTACAGCGCACTCCAACTCTGCACATAAATGCAGGGAGTTGATGTTTTATGCGCTGTGCAGTAGGTATGCCAACGGGTATTGCACCGGGTAAGCATGACGCAACAGTCCGCAACGACCGAGGACCGGGAGCGGCCGGCCATCGGCGGGAGGTGCGACCGGCAACCGACCCGACAGCGACGCGACGGCAATCAGCCACGAAATCTGGTCCGGACCAAGGGTGCCCCAGGCATCAACCGGGCACCGGCCGGACAGTCTCAAGCGGCACCATCCGTGCCGCACAACGGCAAGGAGCAGCAAGCGCGGGGAAGTTCAGCGGAGGAGGGTTCGTCTTGCATCGCTACTTCACAGACCAGCGGCATGAAGCGCTTCGGCGCCGGGTCCGCGAGTTCGCCGAGTGCGAAGTCCGGCCCCGCATAGCCGAGATGGAGGCGACCCGTACCGTCTGCCACGACCTGTCGCGCCGCATCGCCCGCCAGGGGTGGATCGGCGTCACCGTGCACCGGGCCTACGGCGGCATGGGGGCGGGGCATCTGGCCAAGACCGTCGTCATCGAGGAGCTCTCGCGGGTCAGCGCAGCCATGGGAGCCATGGTCCAGGCGTCCCAGCTGGGAGCAGCGAAGATCATCCACTTCGGCAACGAGGAACAGCGCAAGACCTGGCTGCCCGCGATCGCCTCGGGCGACTGCCTGCCGACCATCGCCGTCACCGAGCCGCAGTCGGGCGGCCACGTACTGGGCATGACCAGCACGGCGGTGCGCGACGGCGACGACTACATCCTCAACGGCCGCAAGGTCTACGTCGGCAACAGCCACGTCGGCGATCTGCACGGCGTGGTCGTGCGCACCTCCGAGGGCCCCAAGGGCCTGTCGGCGTTCCTGGTGGAGTCGGACCGGCCCGGCTTCCACCTGGGCGAGCAGCGGCCCGCCATGGGGCTGCACGGCTTCAGTTTCGGCGAGCTGTTCTTCGACAACTGCCGCGTCCCGGCGGCCAATCTGCTCGGCCGGGAGGGCGACGGACTGTCCGTCGCGTACTCCTCCAGTGTGTTGTACGGGCGGCCGAATCTGACCGCTGTATCCCTGGGAATCCACCAGGCGGTCCTGGACGAGACCGCTCGCTTCTGCGCCGAACGGGAGCGTTACGGAAAGCCGCTGTCCAATCTGGCCAACATCAAGCTCAAGCTCGGGCGCATCCAGTCACGGCTGCTCATCGCCAGACTGGCCGCCTACCACGCCGTCCATCTCCTGGACCAAGGGGCGCCGTGCGACGCCGAGCTGATGAACGCCAAGCTGGTCAACGTGGAGTCCGCACTGGAGTCGGCGCGCGACGCGATGGACATCCACGCCGCGTGCGGGCTGTTCACCGACCGGCCCGTGGAGCGCTATCTGCGCGACGCGCACCACATCTTCGCACCGGCCGGCACCTCCGACGTCCAGCTGCTGCGGCTGGGCGAACTGGCGCTGGGCACGGCCAAGGGCGACTGGTCCAGCCGCCTGTCCGAGCTGGTGCGCCTGCCGGAGGAGGAGCACGGCATCCCGGCCCAGCGCACCGAATTCCACGCGGCGTTGGCGCCCGCGAGGTGAGGGCGCCCGCCGGCCGCGGGTGACACGCGAAAGGTCAGAGCTCGTCGGGCCGCTGCTGCCGCTCCATGCGGTGGATCTGCTCGACGAGCTCGGCGGCCATCGCCTTGATGGTCTCCAGGCCCTGCCGCCCCCAGGGCCTCGGCTCCAGGTCCACGACACAGACCGTGCCCAGCGCCATGCCGGTGTGCTCGATCAGCGGCGCGCCCAGATAGGAGCGGATACCGATCTCGTCCACGACCGGATTGCCCGCGAACCGCGGGTAGTCGCAGACGTCCTCCAGCACCAGCGCTTTGCGGCGCACGACCACATGCGGGCAGTAGCCGTGGTCGCGGGCCATGACCCGGCCCGGCTGGGCGCTGGGCGGCGCGGGTCCCAGCTCGACGGGCGCCTGGTCCTCGGAGGGGGTGTAGAGCCCGGCGAAGTACTGCCGGTGCTCGTCGATGAAGTTGACCATCGCGTACGGCGCGGCCGTCGTACGCGCCAGTTTGCGGGCGAACTCGTCGAAGGCCGGCAGCGGGGACTCGCCGATCCCCAGGGCGCGCAGCCGGGCCACCCGCGCCGGGGCCTCGTCGTCCTGAGGGGTCAGCAGCAGATGCCGGGTGGGGTCGTAGGACACGTACGGGACGCGGGACGCTGGGTAGTTCGCGGGCAGGTTCATGGCAGCTCCGGGGTCACGGCGAGGGCAGGAGTGAGCAGATGCTGGACGAGCGAGACCAGAACGCCGGTGGCGGAGCTGCACTGGCGGGCGTCGCACAGCACGACCGGCGTGTCGGGGTCCAGGTCTATGGCGGTGCGTACCTCGTCGGCGTCGTAGTGGTACGAGCCGTCGAACTCGTTCACGGCGATGATGAAACCGATGCCGCGCCGCTCGAAGAAGTCGACGGCGGCGAAGCACTGGTCCAGGCGCCGGGTGTCGGCCAGCACGACCGCGCCCAGCGCGCCGTTGGACAGTTCGTCCCACATGAACCAGAAGCGCTCCTGTCCGGGGGTCCCGAACAGGTACAGGATGTGCTCCTGGCTGATGGTGATCCGGCCGAAGTCCATGGCGACGGTCGTGGTGTTCTTCTCCTCGATGCCCGCCAGGTCGTCGTGGCCCACGCTGACCTGGGTCAGCAGTTCCTCCGTACTCAACGGCTCGATCTCGCTCACGGCCCCGACGAAGGTCGTCTTGCCCACGCCGAATCCGCCCGCGACCAGGATCTTGAGCGCGGACGGAAAGGGGTCCGGTGCCCCGGTGTCATAGGGCAGCAGGTCACAGCCGTTTACGGAGTCCATGCAGCACCGCCTCCAGAAGTGCTCGGTCGATAGTGGCGAGGGAACCGGCCGGGGCCTGGGCGGGAGCCCGCGCGGTGAGCGCGCCGCACTCGACGAGATCGGCGAGGAGCACTTTGGTGACCACGGCCGGCAGACGTATGTGGGCGGCGATCTCGGCGACCGACACCGGGCCACCGCATAATCCCAATACCTGCGCGTAGTCGGGTCCTTGGCAGCTGACGGGCCGCTGCCCGGTGGCCATCACCAAGGTCAGCAGATCGAGCTGGGCGGTCGGGTGCGTGCGGCCGTTGCTGACGGTGTAGGGGCGGACCAGACGGCCCGCCTCGTCGTCGAGCCAGGGCATCTCCTGGCCCGCCCGCCCGCGCCGACGGCGCCGCGCCGTCATGCTCAGCGACCGCCTGCCTGCGCCTGTTGCCGCACGGGTGTCGCCAAGTACGGCCGTACGCTCTTGACCAGCATGCCCATCTCGTAGCCGAGCACGGCCACATCGGCCTCCCGGTCGGCCAGTACCGCCAGACAGGCGCCCGATCCGGCCGTGGAGACGAACAGGAAGGTGGACTCCAGCTCGACGACGACCTGGAGGACCTCGTCGCCCCCCTCGCCGAAGCGCGCTCCGGCACTGCGGGCCAGGGAGTACAGGCCGGAGGCGAGCGCCGCCATGTGGTCCGCGCTGTCCGGGTCGAACCCGTGGGCGGCCTTGACCAGGCCGTCGGAGGACAGCAGGAGCGCGCTGGAGGCATGCGGCACGCGCTGCACCAGGCCGGTCAACAGCCAGGAAAGGTCATTCTGTTGGCCCGTCTGAAGCTGTGACTGAGCCTGCACACGCACATCACTCACCATGGTTGGGGTCGTCTCCTCGGGGGCGGACCTGCGGGGGGTCGTAGCTGGCGTCTCGGCCGCCGTCGTAATCGCCGTATCCGCCCTCGCGGGTGGCGGCGTAACTGTCGTCGGCGAGGCTGATGCCACGGCGGAAGGCGGCCATCAGGCCGGGGTCGTGCTCGGGTTCGGGCCCGCCGTCGGGCCGTCCCGCCGAGGGAAGGATGGGCTCGCCGCGCAGCTGCGGGACGAGGTGCTCCTGCTTGCGGCGGCGCGGGAGGGAGGGCCGGAGTCCGTCGGCGGGCGGCGCGGGCGGCAGCACGACCGGGCCGGGCCCGGTGTCCACCGTGGAGCGGTAGGCCGCGGATCCGGCCTCCGTCTCGGCGCCGCGGCCGTGGCCCGCGCTCTGCGCGCTGCCGCGGTCGGCCGCCGCGGTGGCGGCCAGGTGGGTGGCGGCCCGCTTGTCGGCGGCGTGCTGCGCGGTGGTGTGGGCGGTGTGGGCCATTCCGGCGTACGTTCCGCTCTGCCTCGCTGCGGTGGTGGTCTCCTCGGCGTACGAGGTGCCCGTGGACGCGTACCGGTCGGTGCCGGGCAGCTGGCCCTCGCCGCGGACGGTGGCCGGGGACTGCTCCCCGGTGCGCGGCGTCGGCGCGGGCAGGTCCGCCACGGGGTCGACGGCTGCGTGGGGGGCGCGCACCAGGCGGCGGCGCGGCTCCTCGGTGACGGCGGAGCGGCCGGACCGGGCGGCCCGGTGGTCCTCGGGAGCCGCTTCCTGGTCCTGCGGTACGCAGTCGGCGCCGAGCAGGCCCTGGGGCAGGATGAGGACGGCCTGGACGCCGCCGTAGATGTTGCTCTGCAGGCGGACGACGATGCCGTGCCGGCGGGCCAGGGAGGAGACCACGAACAGTCCGATGCGGCCGTCGCTGAGCAGCTCGGCGACATCGACGTGCTCGGGGTCGGCGAGCAGCGCGTTCATCTGGGCCTGCTCGTCCAGGGGCATGCCCAGGCCGCGGTCCTCGACCTCGACGGCGAGCCCCGCGGTGACCAGCTGGGCGCGCAGCAGGACGTGGGTCTGCGGGGCGGAGTAGACGGTGGCGTTCTCGACCAGCTCGGCCAGGAGGTGGATGACGTCGGCGACGGCGTGACCGCGCAGCGTGCCCTCGATGGGGGGTACGAGCTTGACCCTGGGGTACTGCTCGACCTCGGCGATGGAGGAGCGCAGCACCTCGGTCATGGTCACCGGGCGGCTCCACTGGCGGCGCGAGATGGCGCCGCCCAGGACGGCGAGGTTCTCGGCGTGCCGGCGGATGCGGGTGGCCAGGTGGTCGACGTGGAAGAGGCCCTTGAGCAGGTCGGGGTCCTCGACCTGGTTCTCCAGCTCGTCCAGCAGCTCGATCTCGCGGTGGACCAGGGACTGCAGGCGCCGGGCGAGGTTGACGAAGACCTCGACCTTCTGCTCGCTGCCGCTGGCGTTGGAGCGGGCGATGGCGACGGCGTCGATGACGGCGGACTCGGCCGCCCGGCCGGCCGCGGCGACCTCGTAGGCCAGCAGGTCCAGGGTGTCGCCGGAGGGCAGGGCGGGCGGCTGGTGGTCGCGCTGCTGGAGCCATTCGCCCTGCCGTACGCGGTGCAGCAGGTCGTACAGGTCGGACTGGCTGCGGGCGCAGACCTGGCGGAGCCGGGCGTAGCGGGTGACCTGGGCGCGCGCCTCGGCGCCCGCCGCGACGCCCGCCACCAGGACGATGCCGCAGACCAGCGCGAGGCCGCCGAGCAGCACCACCCAGTCCCTGGCGGCCAGTTGGGCGCCGCCGGCCCGTACGACGAAGGCCAGGGCGGCGGAGCAGGTGGCGGCGACCAGGAGGCAGGGGATGGCCGCCAGCCGTACCAGGCGGGACCGTATGGCCGAATCGGCGGCGGAGTCGCGCAGCAGGGACCGGCCGTGGCGGCCGCCCTCGCGCTCGCGGCGCCGTCCGCCCGAGGGCACGGCGGCTGCTCCCCGGGGGGCCTCGGTCCCATGGGGTCCCTGGGCCTCCTGGGACGTCGGGGTCCCTTGGGGGTATGGAGCAGGCATCGGCGCCCTCCGGATCGGCCGTCGGCAGTTCACGGAAGACGCACGCTAGTGGTTGCCGGGGCGGGGTTTAGACCCCCTTCCGGGTTTCGCTACCCCTCGCCACCTCCTTGGGAGGGGAAACCTCGCACTGGGTTTCGCTTCTATACGAACTACCGTTCATCCGGCGGGAGTTGAGGCCTCCCGATTGGCGCTCGGCAGCGCCCTGCGCGCCGGGGGCCAGCTCGGCCACCCCTGTACGGGGGGAACGGCGATGGCCCGCCACCACGGCTCCACGATCTGCTCGTCGGCCGGCTCGAAGGGCTTGCCGGGAGGGGGCGCGGCGACTTTCGCGCCCGTTGAGTGCGCCGCTGCAACCGTTCGCTCCACGGGGTCCGCCCACGGGTGCGGGGCGAGGTTGAACGTCCCCCAGTGGATGGGGAGCAGGGTGCCCGCCGGAGCGCCGCCGCCGAGGTCACCGTGGGCGCGCAGCCCTTCCTCGGGGGTCATGTGCACATCGGGCCAGAACTCGCTGTAGGCCCCGATCTGGATCATCGTGGCGTCGAACGGGCCGTGCTCGGCGCCGATCTGCGCGAAGCCGCCGAAATAACCGGTGTCGCCGCTGTGGTAGATGCGGTGCTCGGGCCCGGCGACCACCCAGGACGCCCACAGGGTGTGCTGCGGGCCGCGCAGCCCGCGGCCGCAGAAGTGCTGGGCGGGGGCGGCGGTCAGCCGCAGTCCGCCGAGCCGGGTGGACTCGTGCCAGTCCAGCTCGGTGATCCGCTCGGCCGGTACGCCCCAGAACTCCAGGTCGGCGCCGACGCCCAGCGGTACCACGAAGGCCGCGCCGGTGCCGCTCAGCGCCTGGACGGTGGACATGTCCAGGTGGTCGTAGTGGTCGTGCGAGATGACGACCACGTCCACCGGCGCCAGCTCGCCGAGATCGACGGGC
This sequence comes from Streptomyces sp. UF-297, assembly GCF_058245575.1. Taxonomy (NCBI): domain Bacteria; kingdom Bacillati; phylum Actinomycetota; class Actinomycetes; order Kitasatosporales; family Streptomycetaceae; genus Streptomyces; species Streptomyces sp. UF-297. The sequence goes on from NZ_JBSIBZ010000015.1 coordinate 17,856, forward strand.
ACCGGGTGCAGCCGCTTGGGCCCGGCCCAGGTGAACGGCGAGCAGCGCTCGCCCCAGACCGGGTCGAAGAGCACCCGCTGCCCGTCGATCTCGGCGAGGACGCTGGAATGCCCCATCCAGGTGAGCCGCAGCCCGGAGGCGGGCGGGCGGCCCCAGTCCCGGCCGGTGGGCCGGTGCACGGGGATCGGGCCGACCGGCGCCCTGCGCAGCCGCCCCTCCCGGCTCAGCTGCGTACGGGCCATGGGCAGGGCGGATCCCTGGAGCAGCTGGCGGGTCGGCGCGGGGTTGCGGAACTGGCCGTCGACGAACTGCGGCGACCTGCGCATCCTGGCCAGCCGCTCCCCTGTGGGCTCGGCGCCGAAGCTCGCGGGGCGCAGGGCGGAAAGACTCACGCGTCGGGAGTGGGAACCGGTCACGGAACCTCCAGGATCGGGTGCGGTCGCGAGGAGAACGGGCCGCGTGGGCGGCGGGTTCCTGCAGGCCACAGCGGTGCGCGGCCGGTGGCGCGGGGGCGGCGCCACCCGGACACCACTCACCATCGCCCGTGGAGCCGAACCGCGCGACCGGCCGCCGCATTCCGCGCGGGGCGCCCGCGGCAACCGCCCCGCGGACGCGGCGGCGGCGCGCGCACGCCTCCCCGGGCCCGCAGGCGCCCACAGCCCGCACGCCGACCCTAGGGACGGGCGCTCACGCCCCACTCATGGCGCCCTCATGCCGCCGCACACCCCGGCCCGCTCCCGTACGCTCCGGACCGCCTCAGCGAGCCCCCCAGGGACCGTGAAGCCAGCTAGTCCGCCCGCACGGCCCCCAGGTCGAGGACGACGTGGTCCTCCACGGGGCGGTAGCCCAGCCGCTGGTAGAGGGCGTTGCTGGTGGGGTTGGCCAGGTCGGTGAAGAGCAGGACCTCCCGGGCCCCGGCCGCCAGCGCGCCGCGGGTCACGGCCGTGGTCACCGCGCTCGCATAGCCGCGGCCGCGCAGCTCGGGCGGGGTGTAGACGGGCGCGACCCGGGCCGTCCCCTCCAGGGTGCGGGTGGCCCCGGCCAGGGCCACGGGCCGGCCGCCGGCCTCCCACAGCGTGCATCCGCCGTAGGAGAGGCGGTCGTCGATCAGCCGGGTGTGCGGCTCGGGCGGCTGGCCGATGTCCCGGTTGAAGGCGGCGAACCAGTCGATCAGCAGCTCGCGGTCGGAGCGGGTGGCGACCCGGGCCGCACCGGGCGGCGGCACGGCAGGCGCGGTCAGCTCGCCCAGGCGGTACAGCCGGTGGCGGGCCCGGAGCCGCGCGCCTTCGCCGGTCCGGGCCCGCCACTGCGCGGCGAACGCCTCGGCCGCCTCCTGCCCGCCGTTGATCCCCGGCACCGGCTCCGGTCCGCCGGCCAGCGCCCCGGCCAGTTCGGCGGCGGCTTGCGCGGGCATCGGGGAGAGCAGTACGGGCCGGGGCGGGGTCCACACGAAGGCGCCCGCCGTCGCGCCGCCCGGCCCCCGCCACCAGCCGTACAGCGGGGCCGTGTCGCCGTACGCCCCGGGCCCGTTGGCGCGCAGTGCGGCCGTCACCGACAGCAGTACGGTGTGCCGGTCCGGCCGGGAGCGCACAAATCCCTGCGCCGCGGCCCGGAACTCCTCGATATCACCTGTCGTCGTCCATCCCATGCCTCACCCTCGCGGCTGCCGCCCGGCCGGTGCATCTGTATTTCCGCAGGATGAAGCGCCCCGGCGGCGCCCTCACGCCCGCTGCCGGGTGAGCCCGGCGGCCGGGGGCGGTGCGGGCAGGGCGCCGCGCCGTGGGAGCAGGAGGGTGCGCAGGGCGACGCGCGGGGACAGGAGGCGGGAGACGGGGGCGGTGAGGCAGAGGACGTCGCGGAAGGCGGCGCCGACGACGGGGTCGATGGCGGCGCGGGCGGTGAGGCGGTCCACGTACCGGGCACCCAGCCGCTCGCCGGGGCCCGGCCGGGTGTCCTGGGCGCCCGCGTAGGGGCGGTCGGCGCCGACGGCCGCGAGCCAGGCGGGGTCGGCGGCCCGGGCCACGGCGCGCTGGGCCCGCGCGGCGAGCCCGGGGCGCAGTCCGCCGCTCTCCAGGGCGGTGCGCAGCGCCAGCGCTCCGAGGGCGGCGACCGACATGCCCTGGCCGTAGACGGGGTTGAAGGTGCAGGTGGCGTCGCCCAGGACAACGAACCCCTCGGGCACGCCGCCGGGGCGCTCGTAGTGGCGGCGGCGGTTGAAGGTGTCGCGGAATCCGTGGATGGGCGAGATCGGCTCGGCGTGCGCGAGCAGCCGGTGGATGCAGGTGTCGCCGACGGTGGCGGTGAAGGCGGCGAACGGCTCCTCGTCGGTGGAGGGGTGGTGGCCGCGCACCCCGGACAGGGTCAGCATCCACTTGCCGTCCTCGACGGGGAGGTAGGCCGCGCCGCGCGGACTGGCGGGCCAGGCGGGGATGTTGATGCCGGCGCCGGGCGCGAGCGCCGGGTCGGTGGGCCGGAACATCCGGGTGGCGTAGGCGATTTCGGGGTCCAGCAGCTGTTCGTAGGGGGCGCTCCGGCCCAGTTCGGCGTACCAGCGCGGGGTGCGCGAGCCGCGCCCCGAGGCGTCCACGACGAGGGCCGCGGGCAGCTCGCGTCCGGCCGTCCGCCCCTGGCCGCCGCCCTCGCGCGGGCGGACGCGTACGCCGGTGACCCGGCCCGCGTCGCCGCACAGCCCGATCGCCTCGGTCGCCTCCAGCACCTCCACACGGGTGGGCGAGGCCGCGGCCGCCCGCAGCACCCGCTCGCGGACCACCGCGTCCAGTACGGGCCGGGTGACGCTCAGGCAGGGGTGGCGGCGCTCGTCGAAGGGGTGCTGCCAGCCAGTGGGGGTGCGGGTGAGGAGCTGGCCCGGCAGGTACAGGCGGCGCGCCCCGGCCCCGGTGAGGGCGGTGACGGTGCCGGGCAGCAGGCTCTCCAGGGCGCGCTGGCCGCCGCTGAGGAAGAGGTGCAGATGGCGGGCCTGCGGTACGCCCTTGCGGAAGGCGGGCCCGTCCGGATAGCGGTCGCGCTCGACGACGGTGACCGTATTGGCGTGCCCCAGCAGGGCGGCGACGGCGAGCATCCCGGCGAGCCCGCCGCCGATCACTACCACGTCCGGCATGCCATGCCCCTCTCGTCCCACGGACCGCCCTCACCCTTCCCTAAAATCCTCAAGGCGCTCCCCGGCCGGGGAGACTTCCCGCCACGGACACCCACCAGCCAGGCACGCGAGGACAGTTGTGACACTCCAGCAGGAAACCGCGCCGCACGATCCCTACGACGTGCTGGTCGTGGGCGGGTCGGGGGTGGACACGATCGTCAGCGTCGGCGCGCTCCCGGTGCCGCACGCCGACTCCTACGGCGTTCCCCCCATCCGCGAGTGGGCCGGGCACACGGGCACCGGCGTCGCTTTGGGCTGCGCCGCGCTCGGACTGGCCACCGGCTTCGTCGACTTCATCGGCGAGGACCACCCGGGCTCCCTGGTCCGCGAGCGGCTGGCGGGCACCGGCGTCGCCTTCCACCCGCTCCTCTCGCCGCACGGCACCCGGCGCGCCGTGAACCTGGTGGCGCCCGACGGCCGCCGCACCTCCTTCTACGACGCCCGGGACCCGCTCGATCTGCGGATGCCGCCCGAGCACTACCTGCCGCACCTGCGCCGCGCCCGCCACGTACACCTCTCGATCGTGCACTTCGCCCGTTTCCTGTACGACGACATCCAGGCGCTCCGGCTCCCGGTCTCCACCGACCTGCACGACTGGGACGGACTGGCCGACCACCACCGGGAGTTCGCGCTCCGCTCGGACCTGGTCTTCCTCAGCGCGGCGGGGGCCGGTGAGCGCATCGGCCAGGTGATGCGGGAGATCCTGCGCGAGGGGCGGGCCGAGGCGGTGATCGCCACGGCGGGGGCGGGCGGTTCCTATCTCCTGACCGCCGACGACAGCACGCCACGGCACATCCCGGCCGCCGCCGCGCCGGGCCCCGTCGTGGACAGCAACGGCGCGGGCGACGCCTTCGTCTGCGGCTTCCTGCACGGCCGGCTGGCGGGCCGCGCGCTGGAGGACTGCGCGCGCCTGGGCGCCGTCGCGGGCGCGTACGCCTGCACGACGCAGGGCACCCACACCTCGCTCATCAGCGCCGAGGAGCTCGCGGCCGCGGTCGGCGGGCAGGACGCCGGGCAGGTTCCCGCGCCCCCTGCCCCTGCGCCTGCCGCTCAGCCCTTCGTGCCCACCCCGCCGTAGAACACCACGTCGTTGATCTCCCGGGCGCCGGGCACCGCGGTGTCCGGGCGCCACAGCGGGACCCGTACGACCCCGGGGTCCAGCAGCTCGAACGGGCCGAAGAGCGGCTCGATCTCGGCCTTGGTGCGCAGGGTGAGCATGGCGGTGGCGTTCTTGTAGACGTCCAGCACCTCGTCGCGCCGCTCGACGTCCGTGCGGCCCTTCTCGTACTCCTCGTACGGCTCGCCGGTGGCGTGCGAGAGCACCAGGCAGCTGCCGCTGGGCAGCGCGTCGGCGAGGGTGGCGACGATCCGGGCCGGGTCCTCGGCGTCCTTGACGAAGTGGAGGACGGCGACGAGCATCAGCGCCACCGGCCGGTCGAAATCGATCAGTTCGCGGACCGTGGGGTGATCGAGGATGGACTTCGGGTCGCGCACATCGGCCAGGACGAATCCGGTGTCGGCGGTGTTGGTCAGCCGTGCCCCGGCGTGCGTGGCGACGATGGGGTCGTTGTCGACGTAGACGACCCGGACGTCCTCGGCGGCCTCGCGGGCGACCTCGTGGGTGTTGGGGGAGGTCGGGATGCCGGTGCCGATGTCGAGGATCTGCCGGATGCCGCCGCCGACCACCGTGCGCACCGCCCGGTGCAGGAAGGCGCGGTTGGCGCGGGCGCTGTCGCGGGCCTGCGGGTGGATCTGGATGACCCGTTCCGCGGCCAGCCGGTCCACCTCGTAGTTGTCCCGGCCGTCCAGGTAGTAGTCGTACATCCGCGCCGGATGCGGTCTGCTGGTGTCGATCTCCTCGGCCGCGAAGCCCCGTTCCGTACTCACGCCGTCCTCCGTTCGGTGCCCCTGCACGGTGCCGCGGTCAGCAGGAAGTCGGCCGCGCCGTTCTTCGCCCCGCGGATGAAGGTCTCGATCTCTCGGTGGGTGTAGATCAGGGCCGGGCCGTCCGGGTCGGTGGACTGGCGCAGCGCCACCCGGCCGTCGCTCAGCCGCATGACCTCGACGCACTCGCCGCCGTTGCCGCCGCTCCACGGCTTGTGCCAGCCCTCGGTGCCCAACTCCTTGGCGGGCATGCCGTTGTAGATGCGTATGCGATCCCGATCCATGGTTCAGATCTCCTTGCGAAAGCCACCCAGAAGGGCCTCGGTGGTGTGTGCCGGCGCGGCCTGCGCGCACATCCGGTCCAGGGCCTCCAGGAACTGTGAGACATCGTCGCGCTGGTCGAAGTACCGGGCGCTGACCAGGTCTTCGGAGTAGGCGATGTCCGGCAGCTCGGGGAGCGGGAACCGGAAGATGTGGAACGGCCCGTACATGGCGGGGTGCGGGCCCGCGGCGAACGGGATGATCTGCAGGCGCACGTTCGGCCGCTCGGCGGCTTCCATCAGACGGGTGATCTGGTCGCGCAGTACGCGCGTTCCGCCGATGGGGCGTCGAAAGACGGTCTCGTCCATGACGACCCACAGCATCGGGGCGTTCTCCCGGTCGAGCAGGGCCTGGCGTGCCATGCGCAGGTCGACCAGGCGGTCCAGCTCGGTGTCGGCGGCGTGCGGCATTCCGGCGCGCAGCACGGCGCGCGCGTAGTCCTGGGTCTGCAACAGGCCCGGGACGTAGTGTGGTTGGTAGGACCGGATCAGGTTGGCTGCGGTCTCCAGGCTGACGTAGGCGCTGAACCAGTCGGGCAGTACGTCCCTGAACTTGTGCCACCAGCCGGGGCGGTTGGCCTCGCGGGCCAGGCAGACGAAGCCGTCGATCTCGCCCTGGTCACACACTCCGTAGGTGGCCAGCAGCTTCTCGACGTACGGGATCTTGAGGCCGACCTCGGCCTTCTCCATGCGCCGTACGGTGGCGTGGGTGACGTCCAGGGCCGCGGCGGCCTGTTCGTAGGACAGTCCCGCCTTCTCGCGCAGGTCCTGGAGGCGCTTGCCGAGCACCACCCGCAGGACGGTGGGGGCGCCACCCGACCGTGCGTCCGCCACTGCTGATCCCCTCCAACCGGTCGAGTGATCAGCAGTGTGTCATGTCGCGGGCAACACGAACAGACTGTGGTTGCGATTCTGCAAATTACAGACTGATCCTTGCCATCGGTGACCAACATCGCACATAGTTTTGGCGTGGCTTACTCCGACAACGCTGCATCGTTCGGGCGCTGCGGCGGCTTTGTCGCCGAGCGACTCCAGAGCGCGTTCCATCTGCCGGCGCGGCGCACGTCCGTGCCGGAGGCGCGCAGACGCGTACTGGCGGCACTGGATGAATGGGGCGCGCACCAACAGGTGCGCGAGGACGCGGAGTTGGTGGTCTCCGAGCTGTTCACCAACGCGGTGTGCCACACCGAGAGCGAGAAGGTCTCCTGCGAACTGACCCTGTCCGGCGCGCGTTTGCGGGTCTCGGTCACCGACCAGGGCCGCGGCTGTTCCGTACCGCGCGCCCGCGTCGGCACCATGGACCAGGAGGGCGGGCGGGGCCTGCTGCTGGTCGGCGCCCTGTCCCGCGACTGGGGCGTACGGCCCGACGACACCGGCCGGGGCCGGGTCGTCTGGGCCGATCTTCCGTGTGACCGTATGTGACCGGAAGTGACCGCCGGTACCTACAGGGGCAGCAGGTTCGGGCGCTTCGGCTCGACGTGATCGCCGGAGGACTCGCCGCGCAGCCGGCGCCCGATCCACGGCACGAGGTGCTCCCGCGCCCAGTGGATGTTGTCCCGCCGCAGTTCGGAGGCGGACTTCTCGGCCTCCGGCGGCCAGGGCTGGTCCGGGTCGGCGGGCACGTCCAGGCCCAGCACCTGGGCCGCGCGCAGCGCCACCCGGGTGTGCCCGTCGGGTGACAGGTGGAGCCGGTCCTCGCTCCAGGCCCTGCGGTCCTGCACGGACTTCAGCGACCACAGGTCCAGCACCGGGCAGTCGTTGCGGTCCGCGATCGCCCGTACGTGTGCCGTGTACGTAGCGATCTTGCCGCGCAGATGCTTGAGCACCGGCATGTCGCGGGTGTCGAAACCGGTGCACACCAGCACCGTGCCGACCGACTCGCGCAGGCTGACCACGGCCCCCTCGTAACGCTCCGCGACGGCGTCCGGGTCGGAGCCGGGGCGCAGAATGTCATTGCCCCCGGCGCAAAAGGTCACGAGCTCGGGGCCGAGTTGCTTCGCGCGGGGCACCTGCTCCTCGATGATCTGGTCCAGGAGCCGTCCGCGCACCGCGAGATTGGCGTACCGGAAGTCGTGCTCCGCCCGCTCTTCCGACAGGAGAACCGCGAGGCGGTCCGCCCAGCCGATGTACGCCCCGTCACTGCCGGGGTCCCCGACCCCCTCGGTGAAGCTGTCCCCGACGGCTGCGTACGACCCGATGGCGCCACTGGCGCCACTTGCGTTGTTCTTCGAATCGTCTGCCACGTCAGAACATACTTCCTTCCTCGAAGTGACCTACGCCACCGTAACCAGGGGTTGACGGCAAGTGATTAATGCCACCTGGTCAAATTCTGATCAAGTCGGAATACGCGTCGGTCAGCATCCCGCCGATCCTTCCCCGGATCGGGTGTCGAACCCGCCCCAATCCTTCCGGGATCAGTACCTCTTCGCTCTGATTGCCGTTTGCACCAATGTCGTATCGTCAAAAGACCCCGAACTCGTCGACGAGCAGCGTCGGCGGCCGACACCGAGGAGTGCCCGTGACGCAGCAGACGCCGCAGGTCCCGTGTACCGAGCCCGAGCTCGCGGAGGTCCGTAATTTCCGCGATGTCGGTGGGCTTCCGACCACGGACGGGCGTCGGGTGCGCCATGGCCGGCTGTTCCGCAGCGGGCATCTGGCCCACGCCACCGAGGAGGACACCCGCTTCCTCGCGAGCCTGGGCCTGCACACCGTCTTCGACTTCCGCAACGCCGCCGACATCAAGCTGGAGGGCCCCGACGTCGCCCTCCCCGGCGTACGGAACATCAACATCCCGCTCACGGACCCGGCCGACGGCGCGGAGTTCTGGGCCATGGTGCGCGACGGCGCGCTGGGCGACCTGCGGACCGCGCTCGGCGACGGCCTGGCCGCGGGCCGGATGTCCGACACCTACCGCCACATCATCACCACCCGCACCGCCGACCACAGCAGAGTGCTGCACGCCCTCGCCGAGGACAGCGTCCCCGCGCTGATGCACTGCGCGGCGGGCAAGGACCGCGCGGGGCTCTCGATCGCCGTCACGCTCCTGGCCGTGGGCGTCGAGCGGGAGGCCGTGGAGGCCGACTACCTCCTGTCCAACGACCCCAGCCGCCGCTACAAGGTCCGCCGCGGCGACTCCTCCGCCGCCGGTATGTCGCCGGAGGTCATGGAGCTGCTCGCGCCGCTGTTCGACGCCCGCGCCGAGTACCTCGCCGCCGCCTTCGACACCATCGACCGCACCTGGGGCTCCACCGAGGACTACCTCACCCAGGGCCTGGGCCTCTCGCCCGAGACCCGCGAGCGCCTGCGCGACCAGCTGCTCACGGACTGAACCGGCCGAACCCGTCGGGGTCGGTGATCCACCCCGCGGCCGTCACCAGGCGCGAGGCCCGGTGCACGGCCAGGAAGCCGAAGGGCCGGTCGAAGTCGGCGCACACCCGCTTCGACCGGTACGGCGCCTCCACCGGGACGCCGCCGTAGCGCGTGCCCAGCGCGGTGACCGCGGCGGCCTCGAACCCCCGCGCGCCGAAGCTCGCGACCGCGCTCTGCCGCGCCGCCGACACCGCGAGCGGCACGTCACTGATGCCGGGGAAGTGGTCCGGCGCCGCCCGGCGCGCACTGCGCAGGCCGAACAGCCGCGCGTGGGCGAGCAGATCGTGCTCCCCCTCCACCGTGAACGCGGCGGTCCGCACATCGAGCCGGGCCTCGCGGTGGTGGCTCCTGGCCTCGGCCACGGTCAGCCCGGGCCCGGCCGTATCCCGCTCCCCGTACGGCAGTTCCGCGCCCCGCACGGTGGCGTACGAGCCGTCCAGCGCGGCCACGCCCCGCGCCAGCACCTCGCCGCCCGCCATCGCCTCGCCGCCCAGCAGCAGCCGCACGTCGATGCCGTTGCCGCCCTCCACCCGCAGCACCGTCAGCGGCCCGGACGGCGTGCGCACCACCGCGAGCGTGTCATCCAGGGCGCCGGTGCGCCGCAGCCCTGTGAGCTTGCGCCCGGCCCACGGCCCGCGCTGCACGCTCACCATCAGCTCGGTGAACGGCGCCCGCCATGTGGTCGCCACACGAAGGGCGTTGGCCAGCACCAGCAGGGTGTCCCCCGCGACCACCGGCGGCATCCGCTCGATCAGCCCGCCGGTGTGGCGGGCGGCCCACCGGCTCATCGCCGCCAGGTCCGCCGCGGCGTCGCCGGTCAGCTCTCCCTGGACGTCCAGGGGGAGTCCGTCCCGCCACGACTGCCTGACCGGCAGCTCCCGGCGGGTCCACAGGCCGATCGCGGCCTCCACGCCCGCCATCCGGCCCAGCGCGCCCAGCAGTTCACGGCCCTGCCCCGCGGCGTCCGCGGCGTCGGTGCCCAGCGCCGCGGACAGCTCCTGGCGCACCCGGCCGTGGGCCGGCCCCGCGAGCAGGGCCAGCAGCGGCCAGACACCGGCCGCGGTCAGGACCGTGCCGCGCTCCCCCACCGCCTCGCGCGCCCAGGCCGCCGTCATGGCGTTGACGGCGGCCACCGTCGCGGCGCCGGGGAGCCGCTCCCCCGCGGGCGTCACCGGTTGGCGACCGCCTGCTTGACCAACGTGCGGCCGAAGTCCCACATCAGCGAGCCGCCGCCGTGCGCGTCGTCCATGACGGCCGTGAACGCCTCGACGAAGCGGTCGACCTCCTTCTCACCGATGACCAGCGGCGGGATCAGCTTGATCACTTCGAGGTGATCGCCGGAGACCTGGGTCAGGATGCGGTGGCGCTGGAGCAGCGGAACCACCACCATCTGCGCGAACAGGCCCTTGCGCGCCGCCTGCAGCATCGCCCAACGGCTGCGCAGGCCCAGCGACTTGGGCTTGCCGAACTCGATGCCCACCATCAGTCCGCGGCCGCGCACATCGTGCAGCAGCTCGTACTTGGGGATCAGCTCGGCCAGCCGGCTGCGCAGCAGATCACCGGTGTGCCGGGCGTTGGCGACGATCTGCTCGTCCTCCATGACCGTCAGCACCGCCAGGCCCGCCGCCATGGCCTGGGCGTTGGACCCGAAGCTGGCGGAGTGCACCAGTACGCGGTCCATGGAGGAGTACACCTTCTTGAAGATCCACTCCTTGCCGAGGGTGGCGCTGACCGGCACATAGCCGCCCGAGAGCGACTTGGACACGCACACCAGGTCCGGCTCGACGCCGTCCTCGTGCTGGTAGGCGAAGAAGTCGCCGGTGCGGCCGAGCCCGGTCTGCACCTCGTCCGCGATCAGCAGCGCCTTGTGCTTGTGCAGCAGCTCCTGTGCGGCGCGCAGGAATCCGGGCGGGGTGGGGTGCACGCCCTTGCCCTGGATCGGCTCGACGACGAAGCCCGCCACGTCCCCGCGCTTCAACTCCCGCTCCAGCGCGGCCAGATCGCCCATCGCGATGGCGGTGTCCGGCAGCAGCGGCGCGAAGCCGTCGCGGAAGCCGTCCTCGCCGTTGACGGAGAGCGAGCCGGTGGTCAGTCCGTGGAAGGCGTGCGTGCAGTACAGCACGCGCGGCTTCCCCGTCGCACAGCGCGCGAACTTCAGGGCCGTCTCGACCGCTTCGGTGCCGCTGTTGCCGAAGAAGACCCGCTCCAGGTGCGGTGTGTAGCTCAGCAGCTTCTCGGCGAGCAGGCCCGGCAGCGGCTGGCAGTCGAAGCGGGTCAGATCGGCGAGGTTCGCGTCCAGTACGTCGTGCAGGGCCTGCCGTACGACCGGGTGGTGTCTGCCGACGCCCATCACACCGAAGCCCGCAAGCATGTCGAGGTAGTCCTGGCCCTCGGAGTCCCAGAAGTAGGCGCCCTCGGCCCGCTCGTAGACCTTGTCGAAGCCGATGGTGTGCAGCATGCGCGGCAGCTGGTGGTTGAGGTGCTTGGTGTGCAGGTCATAGCGCTCCCCGCCGCGCTCGGCGAGCAGTTTGCGCAGGTCGAATCCGGTCACGAGAGGTTCTCCTTACCCACCGCGATGGCCTCCTTGCGGGCCAGCGCGGCACTGATCTGCCCGGCGATCTCGGCCGGTGTCAGGCCGATGTCGGCCAGGACCTCGCCGCGCTTGGCGTGTGCGAGGAACTGCTCGGGGATGCCGAAGGTCCGCAGCGGGACGTCCACCTCGGCGTCGCGCAGCGCCTGCGCCACCGCCGAACCCACGCCGCCGTTACGGCTGTTGTCCTCCACGACCGCGGTGGCCGCGTGGTGCGCCGCGAGCCGGGGGATCGCGGCGTCGACGGGCTTGACCCAGCGCGGGTCCACGACCGTGCAGCCGATGCCCCGCGCGGCCAGCAGCTCCGCCACCTCCAGACAGACCGGGGCCATCACCCCCACCGCGACCAGCAGCACGTCCTCCCGCTCGCCGCGCGCCAGGACGTCCACGCCGCCGACCCGCTCCAGCGCCAAAAGCGGCTTGCCCACCGACTCCTTGGGGAAGCGGATCACCGTCGGCGCGTCGTCGACCTCGACCGCCTCGCGCAGCTGCGCCCGCAGCTGGTCGGCGTCGCGCGGCGCGGCTATCCGCAGACCCGGCACGACCGAGAGGATGGACATGTCCCACATGCCGTTGTGCGAGGCGCCGTCGGTGCCGGTGACCCCGGCCCGGTCCAGGACGAAGGTGACGCCGCATTTGTGCAGCGCCACGTCCATCAGGACCTGGTCGAAGGCGCGGTTGAGGAAGGTGGCGTAGACGGCGACCACCGGGTGCAGCCCGCCGGTCGCCAGCCCCGCGGCGGAGACCGCGGCGTGCTGCTCGGCGATGCCCACGTCCCACACCCGGTCGGGGTAGGCCTCGGCGAACTTCCCCAGGCCCACGGGCTGGAGCATCGCCGCCGTGATCGCCACGATGTCCGCGCGCTCGCGGCCCAGTTCGACCATCTCGTCGCCGAAGACGGAGGTCCACGACGGGCCGCTGGGCGGCGTCACCGGGGCGCAGGTGAGCGGGTCCATCACACCGACGCTGTGGAAGTGGTCCGCCTCGTCCTCCAGGGCGGGCTGGTAGCCGCGGCCCTTCTCCGTGAGGCAGTGCACCAGTACGGGGCCGTGGAAGCCGGCGGCGCGGCGCAGCGCGGCCTCCACGGCCGCGATGTCGTGCCCGTCGATGGGCCCCTCGTACTTCAGCCCCAGGTCCTCGAACATGCCCTGCGGGGCGAAGGCGTCCTTGAAGCCCTTCTTGGCGCCGTGCAGCGACTCGTACAGCGGCTGTCCCACCACGGGGGTGCGCTGGAGCACGTCCTTGCCCCAGGCCAGGAACCGCTCGTAGCCGTCGGTGGTGCGCAGTGTGGCCAGGTGGGCGGCCAGTCCGCCGATGGTCGGCGCGTAGGAGCGCTCGTTGTCGTTGACCACGATGATCAGCGGGCGGTCCTTGGCCGCGGCGATGTTGTTCAGCGCCTCCCAGGCCATGCCGCCGGTCAGCGCGCCGTCGCCGATGACGGCCACGACGTGGTCGTCCTCGCCTCTGACCTCGTTCGCCTTGGCCAGGCCGTCGGCCCAGCCCAGCACCGTGGAGGCGTGCGAGTTCTCGATGACGTCGTGCTCGGACTCCTCGCGCGAGGGGTAGCCGGACAGGCCGCCCTTGCCACGCAGCTTGGAGAAGTCCTGACGACCCGTCAAAAGCTTGTGTACGTACGACTGGTGGCCGGTGTCCCACAGGATGCGGTCGGCCGGCGAGTCGAAGACCCGGTGCAGCGCGATGGTCAGCTCGACCACCCCGAGGTTGGGTCCGAGATGGCCGCCGGTCCGGGCCACCGCGTGGACGAGGAACTGCCGGATCTCTTCGGCGAGTTCGTCCAGTTTTTCCCCGGGAAGCGCTTTGAGGTCGCGTGGTTCCCTGATGTTCTCCAGCATCGACATGCTCGGTCCCCCTCTACAGGCCTGCAAGCTCTACACGTTCAGCTGACGGTCACTTCGGGGGTGCCTGCCAATGCGCCCTCGGCTTCCATGGCGTCGGCGATCTTCATCGCCTCTTCGATCAGCGTTTCCACGATCTTGGACTCGGGGACCGTCTTGATGACCTCGCCCTTGACGAAGATCTGGCCCTTGCCGTTGCCGGAGGCGACCCCCAGGTCCGCCTCCCGCGCCTCGCCGGGACCGTTGACGACACAGCCCATCACCGCCACCCGCAGCGGCACTTCCATGCCCTCCAGCCCGGCCGTCACCTGGTCGGCGAGCTTGTAGACATCCACCTGGGCGCGGCCGCAGGACGGGCAGGAGACGATCTCCAGCCGGCGCCGGCGCAGCCCGAGCGACTCCAGGATCTGGATGCCGACCTTGACCTCCTCGGCGGGCGGGGCCGAGAGGGAGACGCGGATGGTGTCGCCGATGCCCTCGCTCAGCAGCGCGCCGAAGGCGACGGCCGACTTGATGGTGCCCTGGAAGGCCGGGCCCGCCTCGGTGACGCCGAGGTGGAGGGGGTAGTCGCTCTGCGCGGCGAGCTGGCGGTAGGCGTTGACCATCACGACCGGGTCGTTGTGCTTGACCGAGATCTTGATGTCGCGGAAGCCGTGCTCCTCGAAGAGGGAGGCCTCCCACAGCGCGGACTCCACCAGCGCCTCGGGGGTGGCCTTGCCGTACTTCCGCAGCAGCCGCTTGTCCAGCGAACCGGCGTTCACGCCGATACGGATGGGGACACCGGCGTCGGAGGCCGCTCTGGCGATCTCCTTGACCTTGTCGTCGAACTGCCGGATGTTGCCGGGGTTGACCCGGACCGCCGCACAGCCCGCGTCGATGGCGGCGAAGACGTACTTCGGCTGGAAGTGAATATCCGCGATCACCGGGATCTGCGACTTCTTCGCGATCACCGGCAGGGCGTCGGCGTCGTCCTGCGAGGGGCAGGCGACCCGGACTATCTGGCAGCCGGACGCGGTCAGCTCCGCGATCTGCTGGAGCGTGGCGCCGATGTCCGCCGTCACGGTGGTGGTCATCGACTGGACCGATACGGGCGCGTCCCCGCCCACCGCCACCGGCCCCACCTGGATACGGCGCGAGACGCGGCGCGTAGCCAGGGGGCGGGCCGGGACGTCGGGGAGCCCCAATGAGACAGGCTCACCAAGGGTCATCGTGTCACCCGGCGCGGTTGGATGCGACGGTCTCGGTGACGGCGCGCAGGGACTCCTTCAGTGAGCCCATGGTCGCCAGGACGGCGGTGGGCTCGTAGCCGCAGTGCGCCATGCAGTTGGCGCAGCGCGGGTCCTTGCCCCGGCCGTACTTCTCCCAGTCGGTCTTCTCGATCAGCTCGCGGTAGGTGGGGACGTAACCGTCGCTCATCAGGTAGCAGGGGCGCTGCCAGCCGAAGAGCGAGTAGTTGGGGATCGCCCACGCCGTGCAGTCGTAGTCGACCTTGCCTTCCAGGAAGTCCAGGAAGAGCGGGCTGTGGTTGAGCCGCCACTTGCGGCGGTTGCCGCCGGCGAAGGCCTTCTTGAACAGCTCGCGGGTCTGCTCGACCCCCAGGAAGTGCTCCTGGTCGGGAGCCTTCTCATAGGCATAGGCGGGCGAGAGCATCATCTCGTCCACCTTCAGCTCGTCATTGAGGAAGTTGAGCACCTCAATGATCGTCTGGGGGGTGTCGGTGTTGAAGAAAGTGGAGTTGGTGGTGACCCGGAATCCCCGCCGCTTGGCTTCCTTGATCGCCTCCACGGCCTCGTCGAAGACGCCTTCCTTGGCGACCGACTCGTCGTGGCGCTCGCGCATACCGTCGATGTGCACGGCGAAGGCGAAGTACGGCGAGGGCTTGAACTTGTCGATCTTCTTGCGCAGCAGCATCGCATTGGTGCACAGGAAGACGTACTTCTTCTTCGCAACGAGCTGCCGCACGATCTCGTCGATCTGCGGGTGCATCAGCGGTTCACCGCCCGCGATGGAGACCATCGGGGCGCCCGACTCCAGTACGGCGCCGACCGCCTGCGCGACCGGCATGCGCTGCTTGAGCACACCCGCGGGGTGCTGGATCTTGCCGCACCCCTCGCACTTGAGGTTGCAGGCGAACAGCGGCTCAAGTTCCACGATGAGCGGGAACTTTTCTCGCCGCCTGAGCATTTTCTGTTCAAAGAGGTACGTCCCGACCCGGATGGACTGTCGGAGCGGCATAGCCATCTAGCTCACCTCCTGGGGAGCAAAAAAGAACGGTGCCATTCGAAGAAAACAGGCAGGACAGAGCGCAGCACGCGAAAAGCAGTCATTCCACCGCGCAATGTCCCAATACGGACTAGTTCATGTTCTGGAGCGTCCACGACCACCCGTACGGCCGCAACCGGACGGTGCCCTGCCCGCGTAGCGGCGCGCAGGGTCGCGGCGGATTCCATGTCCACCGCGATCGCACCCGCCGTGTGCAGGTCACCGCGTTCGGTACCGCGTACGACATGGTCGGAGCCGCGCAGGAGGCCGGTGTGCACGGTCATGCCCCGTGCCTCCAGGGCCCGCAGCAACGGGCCGTTGTCGCGGCAGACCACGTCCGGCGCGTCCGGACGGTGATCGCGGGTCGCATCGGCGACGACCACGTCCCCGGGGCGCATCCCGGGGGCGAGGCCGGCGCAGAATCCGGTGGCGACCACCGGAGACCGCTCGGTGGCGGAACCTTCACGCAGCGCATGCGTGACGGCCTCCTCCGCCGCCTGTGGCCCCATTCCGGTGCGGAGTGTCACCACAGGTGCGCTCGCGCCGCTGCGGTCGCCGCCGCGCAGCGCGAACCTCTCGATGCCGAGCGCACAGGCGACCAGCAGCGGAGTCTCCGCTTCCGTTAAGGGCGTACGGGCCATGTGCTTCAGGCCCCCAACTGTGCACGGGCCGGTCCGCCGTTGACATAGCGGCCCAGGGCCGTCAGCGGGAAGACCTGGCGGTACAGGTGGTAGTTGATGGAGAAGTCCCAGGGGAAGCCCGTACCGGTGAAGTACGCCTCGTCCCAGGACCCGTCCTCGTTCTGGGTGTCGGTCAGGAAGCGGATGCCGCGCTCGACGGCCTTGCTCTCCCGCTCGCCGGCCGCCAGCAGCGCCATCAGCGCCCAGGCGGTCTGCGACGGGGTCGACTCACCGCGTCCGACCCACTCGCGCTTCTTGTAGGAGCGCTGGTCCTCGCCCCAGCCGCCGTCGTCGTTCTGCACGCTCTGAAGCCAGGCGACGGCCCGGCGCACCGCGGGGTGCGATCCGGGGATGCCGGCGGCGGCGAGCGCGGGCAGTACGGACCCGGTGCCGTAGAGGTAGTTGGTGCCCCAGCGGCCGAACCACGCGCCGTTGGGCTCCTGTTCTGACAGCAGCCACTCGATGCCGCGGCGGGTGCGCGGATCGTGGGTGCGGCCGACCTCGGCGAGCATCTCCACCACATGGGCGGTGACGTCGGAGGACGGCGGGTCGATGACCTCACCGAAGTCGCAGAACGGCAGCTTGTTGGGCAGCGGGCTGGTGTTGTCCGCGTCGAAGGCGCCCCAGGCGCCGTTCTTGGACTGCATGCCCAGGTTCCAGCGCACCCCGCGCTCGACGGCCGAGGCGACCTTCTGCGGGTCGGGGTGCTTGACCTTGCGCAGCGCGATGACGACCTCTGCGGTGTCGTCGATGTCCGGGTAGTTGTCGTTCTCGAACTCGAACGCCCAGCCCCCCGGCTGCAGTTCGGGGCGGCGCACCTTCCAGTCGCCGGGCCGGTCGATCTGCTCGGCGAGCATCCAGTCCGCCGCCTTGACCAGCTGCGGGTGGTCGGCGGGCACTCCGGCATCGGCCAGCGCGATGGTGGCCAGGCAGGTGTCCCACACCGGCGACTGGCAGGCCTCGATCATGCGGGAGCCGTCCTCGCGCCATACGGCGAAACGGTCCAGCGACTCAAGTCCCGTACGCAGCACGGGGTGGTCGATGTCGTAGCCCAGCAGGTGCAGGGCGATGATCGAGTACACCGCGGGCGGCTGGATACCGCCCCAGCAGCCGTCGTTCTCCTGGCGCTCGATGATCCAGCGCGCGGCGGAGCGCATGGCGGTGTGCCGCAGCTTGCGCAGGGCGACCTTGTGGTAGCCGTTGACCACCCTGTCCAGCCGCTGGAACAGGCCGTCCCAGGTGTTGGCCGGGGCGAACGGCCGCGCCGGGTTGGGGTTCTTCGGGTCGGTGTGCAGCTCGTCCAGCGCGAAGGGCGCCGGGCGTACGGGCCGCTTGGCCGAGACGATGGTCAGCGGAACGATGGTCTGCCGCGCCCACTGCCCGAAGGAGTAGATGTTCAGCGGGAACCACTTGGGGAAATACATCAGCTCCGGCGGGAGCTGCGGGGTGTCCTCCCACTTCCACCAACCGAAGAGCGCCAGCCACATCCGGGTGAACACGCGGGCGGAGGCGATGCCGCCTCTCTCGCGCACCCACGCGGAGGCCCTGGCCATGTGCGGGGCCTCGGGCTCGTCACCCGCCAGCCGCAGCGCGACATAGGCCTCGATGGTGGCGGACAGTTCGCCGGGCCCCTTGTAGAAGGTCGCCCAGGCGCCGTCCTCGCGCTGCTCGCTGCGGATGTAGCGGGCGGCGGCCTCGGTGGTCTTGGGGTCCTGTATACCCAGGAACTGACGGAGCAGCAGGTCCTCGGCGTCCATGGTGACGTTGGTCTCCAGGTCGCCTTTCCACCACCCCGAGGTGTCCTGGAGGGAGAGCAGGTAATCGGTGGCGCGGGAGGTGGCCCGCCGCGCCTGGTCCGCCGTCTCGTGCACAACGGCGGTGTCGGTCTTGCCGGTTGACTCAGTACGTTCGGTTGCTTCAGCGGTGGCATCGCTGGCCGAAGGGACGCGGGGAGGCAGGGCCCCGGTGCTTCCGTCGGTCGTCGCTGTCATGGCTTCCCCTTTCAACAGTTGGTCGTCTGCCGTGCTGGGGCTCCCGTCGGCCGGCCCCCCAAGGGCACCGGCCGGCGACTGCGATCTAGGTCGGTTTGATGGTGATCATCTCTCTCGTACGACGACGAAGTCCGCGAGCGCGACAAGCTGCGCGCGGACCGACTCGGGCATGTCCACCTCGTCCAGGGCGGCTACGGCAGTGGCGTGCTGGCGGCGGGCCTCCTGGGAGGTCCACTCGCGGCCACCGGCCTCCTCGATGAGGGCCGCGCGCGAGGCGAACTCCTCCTCGGTGAAGTCGGCGATCTCCGTCTCGCTCTTCTTGGCGTCGGCCGCCAGGATCTGGGCGAGCCGCTCGGAGGCCGGGCCGCCGGCGTCCAGCGCCGCGACGACCGGCAGCGACTTCTTGCGCTGGCGCAGGTCGCTCCAGGTCTGCTTGCCGGTGGCCTCCGGGTCGCCCCAGATGCCGAGCAGGTCGTCGACCGCCTGGAAGGCGAGGCCGAGGTGGTAGCCGTACTTCTCGAGGATGTCTGCGGTGCGGTCGTCGGCGCCGCCCAGCACGGCGCCGATGGAGACGGCGCACGCCAGCAGCGCACCCGTCTTGTTGCCCTCCATCTCCAGGCACTCGGCGACGGAGACCCGCTCGCGGTGCTCGTAGGAGATGTCCTGGGCCTGACCGTCGATCAGTTTGCGGGTGGCGAGGGTGAGCCGGCGCGTGGCGCGGCCAGCCTCCACCGTCCCCAGCTCCAGCAGGACCTCGTTGGCGAGCGCGAAGAGCGCATCGCCCACGAGGATGGCCTGCGCCGGGCCGTGCACCTTCCACACGGTGTCGCGGTGGCGGCGCTGCTCGTCGCCGTCCATCAGGTCGTCGTGCAGCAACGAGAAGTTGTGCACCAGCTCGACGGCGACGGCACCGGGGACGCCGACCTCGGGAGCCCTGCCCGCGACCTCGGCGGACAGCAGCGCGAGGGCGGGCCGGACGGCCTTGCCGCCGTCGCCCGCCGACGGGCGGCCCTCGGCGTCGATCCAGCCGAAGTGATAGGCGGCGACGGTGTCCATCGGGGGCGCCAGCCGGTCCACGGCGGCACGCAGCACCGGGGTGGCGAGCTTGCGCCCGCGCTCCAGCAGCGCGGTGACACTCTCGGTGTCGATAGCTGGGGAAGCCGGACTCACGGTTTCTCCTCTGTTTCCGATGCTCGTGCGTGCGCTCGTGCTCGTGGTCATGCCGCCTCCTGGGGCAACTGTCCCTGGGGGAAGCCGAGTTCGGACAGTGCCGCACGGGCGGCACTGATGCCGCTGCGCACAGCGCCCTCCATGGTCGCGGGCCACCCGGTGGCGGTCCACGCACCGGCCAGGTACAGGCCGGGAGTCTTGGTGGCGGCTGCGGGCCGCAGCCGGCCCACGCCCGGGGTGGGCGCGAAGGTCGCGGTGCGCTCACGGGTGACGAAGAAGTCCCGCACCCCTGCGCCCCTGGCGGCCGGCAACAGCCGCTCCAGCTCGGGAAGGTAACGCTCCCTCAGGGCGGCGACCGGCTGGTCGATCTCGTCCTGCGCGGCGGACTGCGACACCGCCAGGTACTGGCTGCCACTGCCTCCGGGGGAACTGAGCAGACCCGAAGCATCCGTACGGTCGAAGACCCACTGCACCGGCGAGCCGAGCGCCGCGAAGAAGGGGCGGCGCAGCACCTTGCGGTCGTAGACCACATGGAGGTTGAGGATCGGCGCGGTGCCGATGTCCAGCAGCCGGTCCTGGCCGTCCAGGGTGCCCTCGGGCAGCAGTGCGTGGGTCTCGCGCTGCGGCAGCGCGAAGACGACGGTGTCGGCCTCCAGCTGCTCGCGCCCGTGCGGCCCGTTGTCGACCGTCACCTGCCAACTGCCCTTGTCCGTACGGGAGACGGCGCTGGCGCGGGTACGCAGCTCGATGCGCACCCCCGCCTTCTCCAGGGCGGTGCGGGCCAGGGTGTCGTGCACATCGCCGAGCGGGACCCTGGACCAGCCGATGTCGGCGGCGCCCGGATCGGAGAGCAGTCCGGTCTTGAAGACCTTTGCCGCCAAACCCATTGACGCATCGTCAGCTCTGGCGTTGAGGGTGGCGACGCCCACCAGGTCCCACAGCGCCTCGATCGTCCGGTCGGACTGTCCGTGCCGGCGCAGCCAGCTGCCGAAGTCCACACCGTCCAGCGCCGGGTCGGCGGGGTCCAGCTTCTGCAGGGCCAAGGTGGCGCGCCCGACGCCCGCCCGCTCCGCGAGCGAGAGGTGCGGGTACAGGGCCAGGCTCTTGGCCAGGTGCAGCGGCACCGGCAGCGCGGTGCGCCGCAGCCTTCCCAGCCGCAGCCCTTCGGCGTCCAGTACGGGAACGTCCATGCGGTCCTGGAGCGGCACCAGGTGGCGGCCGCCCACGCGCTCCAGGAACCAGTCGTAGGCGGTGCAGCAGCGCAGGTAGACGTGCTGGCCGTTGTCGACGGTCAGCTCCCCCGCCGCCGAGTCGCGGCGGAAGGAGAAGACCAGTCCGCCCAGCCGCGGGCGGCCCTCCACGAGAGTGACCCGCAGGCCCGCGTCGGCCAGCGCCAACGCGGAGGTGATGCCCGCAAGACCGCCCCCAATGACCACCGCAGCCGCCCCCTGGGGACGGCCTGCCTCATGTGCACTGTGCCGGTCGGGCTGCATCTGAGATGTCATTCGCCCTCCCTGTGTTCCGCAATCATGGACGCGACTACCCGGCCGGGGGTTGCCCGCCTCCGTACGCCTGGTTGGTATGTCAAGTACGCCTCGCGGCGCATCACCCGCGCCTCCTGACGGCCTGCCGGCGGCCGATCGCCCGCGCGTCCAGACCGGAGAGCCCGCGTACCGCCACAAATGCCTTTTCCCTGCCGGGAAGTGAGACACGGCCTCGCAGTACGGCCTCGGGATCTGCGGCGATGCGGTCCAAAAGGCGGTGATAGATACCGGCCATGGCCGCAACACAAGCGCCACTGCGCCGGTCGAGCATGGGCAGCAGCTTGAAACCGTCGGCGAACAGGGCGCGGGCGCGCCTGACTTCGAAGTGGACCAGTCCGGAGAAGTCCGCGCCGGGCGGCGGTACCGGACTGTTGAAGCCCGCCGAGCAGCCGAACTTGGCGAGGTCGTCGGACGGGAGATACGTACGGCCGTTGCCCGCGTCCTCGCGTACGTCTCTCAGGATATTGGTCAGTTGAAGGGCCAGCCCCAGCGTATCGGCGTACTCGGCGGCGTGTTCGGCCTCCAGCGCGCCGGGAACAGTACCGAACACCCCCAGCGACAGCCGCCCGATGGCCCCGGCCACACAGCGGCAGTAGGCCTTCAGGTCGTCCCAGGTCTCGTACGTCTCGCCGCGTACGTCCATGAGCACGCCGTCGATCAACTCGTCCAGCCCGCCCAGCGGAACGGGAAAGCGCCGGGCGGCGTCCGCCAGCGCGACGGCGACCGGATCGGTGTCGTCCTCCTCCACGCCTCCCTCGCGCACGCGCGCGAGCAGAGCGCGGGTCTCTTCCAGCCGCCGCTGCTTGGCGTCGGGCTCCAGCACGCCGTCACCGATGTCGTCCACGCGCCGCGAAAAGGCGTACAGCGCCGACATGGCCTGCCGCTTGTCGGTCGGCAACAGCCGGATGCCATAGGCGAAGTTGCGGGCCTGCTGCCCGGTAACGGCCTCGCAGTAACGGTATGCAGCGAGCACCGGCGCGGACGTGTGAGCGATTGCCTCCACGGTCCGACTCACCCCTCTCTTCGCAATGTCGCCCCCACCTCGCGCAGCAGGCTGAGCTTGGTCGGCTTGGGCGGTCCAGGGAGTACGTCGTGATCGGCGGCCGCCACCGCCTTGAGAGCGGCGCGTCCTCCGGCCACGTAGCCGGCGAGCAGCAGCTTGAGCCTGCCGTGGACGCTACCCACCAGCGGGGTGCCTTCATTCAGCAGCTCGCGGGCGCGTTCCGCCTCGTACGCGATCAGCGCGCGCACCGATGCGCCCCCGCTGGGGGCGGCCAGATCGGCCTCGCTGACGCCGAAGCGTTTCATGTCCTCTGCGGGCAGGTAGATCCGGTCCCGGCCGAGGTCCTCGGCCACGTCCTGCAGATGTTCGACGATCTGCAAGGCGGTGCAGACCGCGTCCGAGCGCCGGATGCGCTCGGGGCTCGCCGTGCCGGTGACGCCGAGGACGAAGCGGCCGACGGGGTTGGCCGACAGCTTGCAGTAGTCGAGCAGTTCCTCGTAGGTGGCGTAGCGGCGCACCCGCTGGTCCTGCCGGTTGGCCTCGATCAGCCCGAGAAAGGGCTCGGGGGTCAGCTCCCGGCGCCGTACGGTCGGGCCGAGGCGGCGCATCAGCGGATGTCTGGGCCCCGGCGCCTTGTTGCTGAAGACCCGGTACAGGTCGGCCTCCAGCGCGTCCAGCATCGCGAGCCGGTCCTCGGTCTGCTCCCGCTCCAGCCCGAGGAGCACGGCGTCTCCCCCGCCCGGCGCCAGGTCGCCGTCACCGATGTCGTCGACCAGGCGCGAGAAGCCGTAGACCGCCATGAGATCGCTGCGCCAGGCGCGCGGCAGAAAAAACGGTGCGACCGGGAAATTCTCGTGCGCTGCCTTGTCGAGCACGGTGCGCGACTGCGCGTCCTCCTCCGGGCTCACCGGAGGCTGCCCGGCGCGTTTCGGAGCCGGAGAGTTCCAGTAGCCATTGCCGTCACGTCTCCCGTTCTACACCGCCAAGCTAAAACATCCCATTTCGGACACGCCGCAGGTCACGACCCGCCCCATCGGGCCCCCCATAGCCAGCGCACGCGAGACATTGCCCGACTTGTGTCACTTGTGCTGTTCAGCACCCGTACAGCTTACGCCGTACATCTCATCAGCGTCCGACGGGGTGCCGAACCGTGAAGCAACGATCCGGTCAACATCGAACCGGGTTTAACTGTTCCTCATCTCGGCGAAGTTGACCATCTATTAACAGCCAAGACCCCCGCGAGCCGGGCTCGCGGGGGTCTTGTGGCGCAGCGGGCGGGTTACTTGCCCGTTTCCTTCTCATACGCCTTGATCACTTCGTCGGTCGGGCCGTCCATCAACAGCTCTCCGCGCTCCAGCCACAGCACCCGGTCGCAGGTGTCCCTGATCGACTTGTTGTTGTGGCTGACCAGGAAGACCGTGCCGGCTTCCTTGCGCAGTTCACGAATCCGTGCTTCGGAGCGCTTCTGGAAGCTGCGGTCGCCGGTGGCCAGCGCCTCGTCGATCATCAGGACGTCGTGATCCTTGGCGGCGGCGATGGAGAACCGCAGCCGGGCCGCCATACCCGAGGAATAGGTGCGCATCGGCAGGGAGATGAAGTCGCCCTTGTCGTTGATGCCGGAGAAGTCGACGATGCCCTGGTAGCGCTCGCGGACCTGGTCGCGGGACATCCCCATGGCCAGTCCGCCCAGGATCACGTTGCGCTCGCCGGTCAGGTCGTTCATCAGCGCCGCGTTCACGCCCAGCAGCGAGGGCTGGCCGTGGGTGTAGACCTTGCCGCGCTCCGCGGGCAGCAGGCCGGCCACCGCCTTGAGCAGCGTGGACTTGCCGGAGCCGTTGGTGCCGATCAGACCGATCGACTCACCGCGGTAGGCGGTGAAGGTGACGCCCTTGACCGCGTGCACCTCGCGGACGCCCGCCGCGGGCCGACGGCGGATGATGCGGCTCAGCGCGGCCGTCGCGCTCCCCTTGCCGGTCTTCCCGCCGTTGACGCGGTAGACGATGTGCAGCTCGTCGGCGATGACGGTCGGAATGCGCGCCTCGGCGGCGCCTTTGTCGTCAGCCACGGCCGTACCGCTCCTCAGCCTTCCAGAAGTACACGAAGCCGCCGACGGCGACCAGCGCCGCCCAGCCGCACGCGACCGCCCAGACGTGCGGCGGCAGGTGATCGCGGCCGTACCCGTCGATCAGCGCGAAGCGCATCAGGTCCATGTAGATGGCGGCCGGGTTCCACTGCAGGACATCGGCGATCCACTGCGGGTGGCTCTCCAGCATCACGCGGATGGAGAACATCACGCCGGACGCGTACATCCACGTACGCATCACGAACGGCATCAGCTGCGCGAGGTCGGGGGTCTTGCTGCCCAGCCGGGCCATGATCAGCGCGAGACCGGTGTTGAAGAGGAACTGCAGCGCGAGGACCGGGACGATCAGCAGCCACGACAGCCGCGGGTAGCTGCCGAAGCTGACGCAGACGACGAAGACCACGATCATCGAGAACAGCAGCTGCTGGAGCTGCTGCAGCGAGAACGAGATGGGCAGCGAGGCGCGCGGGAAGTGCAGCGCGCGCACCAGGCCCAGGTTGCCCGAGATCGACCGGACGCCCGCCATCACCGAGCTCTGCGTGAAGGTGAAGACGAAGACTCCCGTGACCAGGAACGGGATGTAGACCTCGCGGTTCATGCCCTTGTCGGCCTTCAGGATCAGGCCGAAGATCAAGAAGTACACGAGCGCGTTGAGCAGCGGGGTCGCCACCTGCCAGAGCTGGCCGAGCTTGGCCTGGCTGTACTGGGCGGTGAGCTTCGCCTGAGAGAAGGCGAGGATGAAGTGACGGCGTCCCCACAGCTGGCGGACGTACTCGAAAAGTCCCGGCCGGGCACCACTGACGGTCAGGCCGTACTTGGCGGCCAGCTCGGCCGGGGAGAGCCCGTCATCGGGCGACGGTGGCGCGGTCACCGCGACTCCGCCGTCATGCGTTGTCTCACTCACGAGGGGAAACTTTCGTATTCAGATGCGCAACCGGTCGGGCATAGGCGTGGGCCAGGGACCGGGGTATGGCCCGAATGCTCTCAGACCCGAGCTTGTCAGATGACGGGAGGTCGGCCCAGTCGGGTCAGGCGCCAAACGGTACGCCACTTCATGGGACGCCTGGGACCGCACGGGCTGCTCCAGCCCTCCCGGAAGCCGCCCAGCCAGGCACGCAGCGCGGGCCGCGAGGGCCGGCGGGCCAGGGTGAGCAGGAACCAGACACCGAGATAGACCGGAACCAGCGGGGCCGGAAGGTTGCGGCGGGCCAGCCAGACGCGGTTGCGCGCCACCATGCGGTGGTAGACCGCGTGCCGGTTGGGGGCCGTGGTCGGGTGGAACAGGACCATGTCGGCCCGGTAGTCGATCATCCAGCCGGCGTTCAGGGCCCGCCAGGCCAGGTCGGTCTCCTCGTGCGCGTAGAAGAAGTCGTCGGGCAGCCCGCCGACCTCCTTGAAGACCGTGGTGCGCACGGCGTTGGCGCCGCCGAGGAAGGTGGTGACCCGGGAGGAGCGCATCGGGTCCGAGGCGCGCAGCCGCGGGACGTGGCGGCGCTGGGTCTGCCCGGTGTCCGGGTCGGCGATGCGGAAGCTGATGATGCCGAGCTTCTTGTCGCGGGCGAAGGCATGGCGGCACAGCTCGGCGGTGTCGGTGTTGGCCAGCAGACCGTCGTCGTCCAGGAAGAGCAGCGCGTCGACCTCGCTCCCGCCGGGGCCGAACGCCTCGATGCCGACGTTGCGGCCGGCCGGGATGCCGACGTTCTCGGGCAGCTCTACGGTCCGTACGCCCTCGGGGAGCTCGGGCAGCGGCGATCCGTTGCCCACGACCACGACCTCGATCGCGTCGCCTTCCTGTTTGGCGACGGAGTCGAGGAGCGCGCGCAGCTCCTCGGGGCGGTTGCCCATGGTCAGGACAACCGCGCCGAGCTTCATCTGGGGAACTCCCGTCACTTGAGCCTGCTGGAGGCGAGGATGGACACGAGGTGCAGCAGGGTCTGCAGGAGTGCGATGCCGGCGAGCACGGCGACGCCCAGGCGGGAGAAGAACAGGTCGCCCCTGACCTGGTCCACGATCGCGATGACGAGGATCAGCAAGGACGCCTCGACCCCGAGGATCAGCCGGTGGAACTTCAGCGCGGCGGCGGCCTTGCGGGCCAGCGCCATCCCGGAGGAGCGCGGCTCGGACGCCGCCTCCTTCACCGGCGGCTTCCCGGTCTGGTGGCGGGCGACGCCGACGAGGTCGGTCTCCGCCTTGATCAGGATGGCGCCGAGGGCGGCCAGGGTGCCGAGGAAGGCCCACAACCAGTCGATACGGCCCTGACCCCAGATGTCCGCGGCACGCAGACCGAAGCCGACCAGGACCGCGGCGTCGCACAGGTAGGCGGCGACCCGGTCCAGGTAGACCCCGGCCATCGAGTACTGCTTCTTCCAGCGGGCGATCTCGCCGTCGACGCAGTCGAGCAGCAGGTAGAGCTGGACCATCACCACGCCGAGCACCGCGCCCCAGATCCCCGGCACCAGCAGGGCCGGGGCCGCGAGGGCGCCCGCGACGGTCATCACGTAGGTCAGCTGGTTGGGCGTGACCCGGGTGTTCACCAGGTGCCGGTCGATGCGCAGGGAGATCTCGCGCATGTAGAGCCGGCCGGCCCAGTGCTCGCCGCTCCGCCGGTCCTTCACGCCCGGGGGGTGAACGACCGGGCGGAGTTCAGCTACCGATGGTTTTTGCATAGTCGGCGTATGCGTCCCTGATCTGGTCGGTGGACAGGTCCAGGTGCTCCAGGATCGTGTAACGACCGGGGCGGGTCTGCGGTGCGAACGCGACCGCCTTGACGAACTCCTCGTCGCTGAAGCCGATCTCGCCGGGGGTGACCGGCAGACCGTGGCGGCGCAGTACCTCGACCATCAGCGCGCCGGTCTCCCGGTCCCCGCGCAGGTGCGTGGCAAAGGCCGCGCCCAGGCCGCACTGCTCGCCGTGGCTCGCCGAGCGCTTGGGGTAGAGGATGTCCAGCGCGTGGTTGATCTCGTGGCAGGCGCCGGAGGCCGGGCGGCTGTCGCCGGCCACCGACATCGAGATGCCGGTCAGGACCAGGCCCTCGGCCAGGACCTGGAGGAAGCCGTCGTCGCCGACGCCCCCGGGGTGGCGCAGCACGGCCTCGCCGGCCTGCCGGGCCATGGCCGCGGCCAGGCCGTCGATGGCCTCGCCGGTCTCGCGGTGGGACAGCTCCCAGTCCGCGACGGCGGAGATGTTGGAGATCGCGTCACCGATGCCGGAGCGGACGAACCGGACCGGGGCCTCGCGGATCACATCGAGGTCGATCACCACGGCGATGGGGTTGGGCACGCCGTAGGAGCCGCGGCCCGCGTCGTTGTCGAGGGTCGCCACCGGCGAGCACAGGCCGTCGTGCGAGAGGTTGGTCGCGACCGCGACCAGCGGCAGGCCGATACGGGCCGCGGCGTACTTCGCACAGTCGATGATCTTGCCGCCGCCGAGGCCCACGACGGCGTCGTAGTGCCCCTTCTTCATGGCGTCGCCCAGCTTGATCGCGTCGTCCAGCGTGCCGCCGCCGACCTCGTACCAGTCGGCGCCGGGCAGCGCGGGGCACAGCCGCTCCCGCAGCCGGGCGCCCGAACCACCGCTGATGGCGATGGCGAGCTTCCCGGATGCGGAGATGCGCTGATCGGCCAGCAGGCCCGCCAGGTCGTCCAGTGCGCCGGCGCTGATGTCGACGACGACCGGGGACGGAATGAGGCGGGTCAGTACTGGCATGCGATCTCACGGCCCTTCGCGAGGTCGTCGTGGTTGTCGATCTCGACCCACTTGACGTCGCCGATGGGCGCCACGTCGACCTTGAAGCCGCGGTTGACCAGCTCCTGGTAGCCGTCCTCGTAGTAGAGGTCGGGGTCCCGCTCGAAGGTGGTCTTCAGGGCGTCGGCCAACTCCTCGGCGGCCTCGCCCTCGATGAGGGTGACGCCGATGTACTCACCGGTGGCCTCGGCCGGGTCCATCAGCTTGGTGATCTTCTGGACACCCTTGTCGGGGTCCACGACGACCTTCATCTCCTCGTCGGCCAGCTGCTTGACCGTGTCCAGCGCGAGGATGATCTTCTGGCCGTTGCCGCGGGCGGCGAGCAGGGTCTTCTCGACGGAGACCGGGTGCACGGTGTCGCCGTTGGCGAGGATCACGGTGTGCTTGATGGAGTCACGGCCGCACCACAGGGAGTAGGCGTTGTTCCACTCCTCGGCCTTGTCGTTGTCGATGAGGGTGAGCTTGAGGCCGTACTTGGCCTCCAGCGCCGCCTTGCGCTCGTACACGGCTTCCTTGCGGTAGCCGACGATGATCGCGACCTCGGTCAGGCCGATCTCGGCGAAGTTGCCGAGGGTCAGGTCGAGGATGGTCGTGGCCTCACCTTCCTTTTCAGGGCCTACCGGCACCAGTGCCTTGGGCAGGGTGTCGGTGTAGGGGCGAAGACGCCGTCCGGCGCCGGCTGCCAGCACGAGGCCGATCATGCGGGTTCTCCTTCATCGTGTACGGCGGGTGCATTGGAGGACACCCAGAAACGGATGCTCTCGAAGAGCACCAGCAGCGCCAGGACCACCGCGAGAGCGGTCAGGGCGATGGTGAAACCTGTGTCGGTCAGGGCGGCCGAGGCGATGGCCACGGCCAGGGTCCGTCCCTCGTGTCCGCCGGTCGCGCGCACCAGCCACTTCGGGGGCGCACCGGTGCCGCCACGGATGCGGTAGACCGTGTCGTAGTGATGGTAGGCGACCGCCGCGACCAGCCCGAACGCCGCCGGAAGCGCTCCGTCCGCGCCCGAGCGGGCCGCCAGCACCAGGATCGTGACGTACTCGCCGACGCGGAAGAGGGGCGGTACGAGCCAGTCCAGGGGGCCCTTGAGGGGGCGGGCGACGGCCGCGCCGGCGAAGAGCGCGTACACGGCGGCGCCGAGCACCGGCCACCAGCTTCCCGCGCTGTGCCAGAACAGCTGGGACAGCAGGAACGCCAGGCCCGCGAAGGCCGTCACCGGAGCGGTGACGCTGCCGCGCGCGGCCGGGCCCTTGGCCAGGAGCTCGGCGACCGGGCCGGTGTCGGCGAGGTCGGCGAGCGCCTGCGCCGCGCGGTCGGTGCGGCGGGCCCGCCGGGTCAGCGAGCGCAGCACGCGGCCCGCCGTGGTGTAGCAGGCGGCCAGCGCGCAGCCGATGAGCAGGGCGTAGAAGACGATGCGGGGCGTGGTCAGGGCCGTCAGGACGGCGATCATCGCCCAGCGCTCCCCGATGGGCAGCACTATCATCCGGCGCACCCAGACCGTCCAGCCGACGCTGTCCAGCTTGTCGGAGAGGGCGGCGGTCGGGCTGGTGTTGGCGGTCGCGACGATGCTTCCGACGTGCGCCTCGTTGAAGGAGAAGTCCACGACGTGGCGGCAGGTCTGCAGGACCATGGCGCCCAGCGCCAGCATCCAGACGTCGTCGCCGCCGCGGGCCGCGCCGAGGGCGAGCCCCGCGTAGTACGCGTACTCCTTGGCCCGGTCGAAGGTGGCGTCCAGCCAGGCGCCCATCGTGGAGTACTGCAGGGAGTAGCGGGCCAGCTGGCCGTCGGTGCAGTCCAGCACGAAGGAGAACAGCAGCAGCGCGCCGGCGGCGACGAAGCCGCCGCGGGTGCCGGTGGCCGCGCAGCCCGCCGCGATCAGCGCGGTGATCAGGGAGGCGGTGGTGACCTGGTTGGGGGTCAGTCCGCGGCGCGCGCACCAGCGGGCGATGTAGCGCGAGTACGGGCTGATGAAGAAGGTGGTGAAGAACCCGTCGCGGGACTTGACGGCGGTGCGCAGGCGCACGGCCTCCTCGTCGACCGCGGCGAGCGCCACCTGGGCGTCGGTGCGCTGGGCGGGGGTGAGCGGCACGGTGGCCACCAGGCTGCCCGGCTCCACGCGCTGCACGCCGACGCCTTCGCTCTCCAGCGCCTCGCTCAGCGCGTCGGGCAGGACGTCGGTGCGGTGGGCGCTGCCGGGGCCGGCCGGGACGGCACCGGCCACGCGGGTGAGCGCCGCGCGGGCCTCGGGCTGGGCGGTGAGGGCGCCCTGCACCGCGGCGACGGCAAAGCGGGGGTCGGTCAGTGCCAGCCGCAGGGCGTGCCGGTGTCCCACGAAGCGGGGGTCGACCAGGGCCACCCGCTCGTGCGCGGGGGCCGCGGCGAGGAGTTCGGCCGCCGTGGCGGGGTCGGGCGCCGTACGGACGTCGAAGCCCAGGGCACGCAGGTCACCCTCGAGCGGCGACCCGGCGACCGGCGGACCGGTGAGGATGGCGGTCGACAGACGAACTCACTCCTTGGAAGCTGACGAGGCCGTGCCGGTCGGTCCGCATTCGGACCGATCTACCCGGGCGTCGGACGTGGCACACCTCGGTGCCCGAGAGGGCGGGGACACGTCGGCAGAGGTTATCGGATCGCCGGATGCGGCCGTTCACCGCGCATTCACCGCACGATCGGGTGACCGACGGCTGCGCCTGCCGCGATCATCATGGTCGATCGGGCCGCCCATGAACAACTGGCGCCCGCCGGGGCGCCGGTGACGCTCCCGTGGGCCGTGGCCCGAAGCGGCCCCGCGAGGGTGGCGGGGGCGGCGGACGGGGCATCGGGAAGTTGACGGCCGGCCTTCCTGGGGCGCGCGGCGCGCTGCACCCGACTCGACCGGAACTGGATCCTCCGGATAACCGGCGCAGCGCATCTCCCCAGGTCGGCGCGGGGGATATCGTCGCAGGTCAGAGCACATGACAACGGTGTTCAGCGTCGCGTTGACACATACCCCCCGCCCGTATTTCACTGCCCACGTCGCCGGTGTCCGCCGCGCGGCCTGACAAGCACAGGGGAGGCGTACGGGCATGGGCGCAGGACACGATCACGGGCACTCGCACGGGGCGATGCCGGCCGGGACGACGGGCACCGCGGCCGCGGCCCACCGCAGCCGGCTGCGCATGGCGCTGGGCCTGACCGCGACGGTGATGATCGCCGAGATCGTCGGCAGCATCGTCACCGGCTCGCTCGCGCTGCTGGCGGACGCGGGGCACATGGCCACCGACGTGGTCGGCCTGATCATGGCGCTGGTGGCCATCCGCTTCGCCAACCGCCCGCCGTCCCAGCAGCGCACCTTCGGCTTCGCCCGCGCCGAGATCCTGGCGGCGCTGGCCAACGCGCTGCTGCTCTTCGGCGTCGGCGGCTATGTGCTGTTCACCGCGATACCCCGCTTCTTCGAGCCGGTCGAGGTCGAGGGCGGGCCGGCGATGGTCTTCGGCGTCATCGGCCTGGTGGCGAACCTGATCGCGATGGCGCTGCTGATGCGCGGGCAGAAGGAGAGCCTCAACGTCCGCGGCGCCTTCCTGGAGGTGATGTCGGACGCGCTGGGCTCGGTGGCGGTCATCGTGGCGGCGCTGCTGGTCACGTTGACGGGGTGGGCCCCGGCCGACCCGATCGCGGCCCTCGTCATCGGCCTCATGATCATCCCGCGGACCTGGAAGCTGTTCAGGGAGTCGATGGACGTCCTGCTGGAGGCCGCCCCCAAGGGCGTCGACATGACCGAGGTCCGTTCGCACATCCTGGCCCTGCCCGGGGTGGAGGCGGTGCACGATCTGCACGCCTGGACGATCACGTCGGGTATGCCCGTTCTCTCCGCGCATGTGGTGGTCAGTCAGGACGCACTGGACACCGTCGGGCACGAGCGGCTGCTGCACGACCTCCAGGGCTGCCTGGGCGACCACTTCGACCTCGAACACTGCACGTTCCAGCTCGAACCCGGCGGCCATGCGGAGCACGAGGCGAAACTGTGCCACTGATGCAGGCACGACTGAGGCAGACTGGGGCCCGAAGACCGACGACAAGGATGGGCATGCCGATCACACCTGCCAACGGACAGACCGCCGGGATCGCGGCGGTGAGCACACCGGACGGCTCCGCCGAGCCGATCATGCTGGAGCTGGTCGACGAGGACGGAACGACGATCGGCACCGCGGAGAAGCTCTCCGCTCATCAGCCCCCCGGCCAGTTGCACCGCGCGTTTTCGGTCTTTCTTTTCGACGACAAGGGCCGCCTGCTGCTCCAGCGCCGGGCGCTGGGCAAGTACCACTCCCCCGGCGTGTGGTCCAACACCTGCTGCGGCCACCCCTACCCGGGCGAGGAGCCGTTCGTGGCCGCCGCCCGGCGCACCGCCGAGGAGCTGGGCCTGGCGCCCGCGCTGCTGGCCGAGGCCGGCACGGTCCGCTACAACCACCCCGACCCCGCCTCCGGCCTGGTGGAGCAGGAGTACAACCACCTGTTCGTGGGTCTCGTACGCGCCACCGCCTCGCCCGACCCCGAGGAGGTCGGCGAGATCGCGTACGTGACCGCGCAGGAGCTGGCCGAGCGGCACGCCCAGGCGCCCTTCTCCGCGTGGTTCATGACCGTGCTGGACGCGGCGCGGCCCGCGGTGCGCGAGCTCACGGGGAACTCCGCCGGCTGGTAGGCAACGGGGCGAGCGGCAGTTCGGCCCACACCACCTTGCCGCCGCTCGCCGTGTGCTCCACATCGCACTTCCCGCCCGCCTCGATCGTGATCATCTTCACCAGCCAAAGGCCCCGCCCCCCGATGTCGGTCTCGTCCGCCTCCACGGCTTTGGGCCGGTAAGGGTGGTCGTCCTCGACGGCGACCCGCACCCAGTTCGGTCCGATGGACACCTCGACGGCGATCTCCGGGGAGAGCACGGCGGCGTGCTGCACGGAGTTCGTGACGAGTTCGGAGACGATCAGCAGCAGGCCGTCCATGATCTCGTGGGCGGCCGGTACGCGCTGTTCGGTGAGCAGATCCCGGACCGCGTGGCGCGCCTGCGGCACCGACGACACCAGTGCCGGAGCGGTGAACCTCCAGACACCTTCGTACGCGAGCGGGGAGGTCAGCTCCTCGGGGGGTTCGGCCGGGGGTCCGGAAGGCATCCTCACACTTCGAGTGTTGGGAATGCGTTGGTCCGTACCGACCCGCTGAACACAAGTCAGCGTCTATCGACGTTTTCTGACCGCTTCCGTGTGCCGTGATCAGCCCTGCGACTGGTCCTGATCTTTTTGCTTCGCGTTCAAGGACTGCCATGAGGCGGTCGCCTCCGGGGCAGCGGAATCCGGGGCACCGTCGGGCTCCGTTTCGCGCTCCGGGCGCTGCCGGTCGGCGACCATGCCGACGATGCGGCGGCCGCCGATCCCCATGGCCAGCAGGCCCAGCCCGTCGAAGAGCAGCGCCAGGGAGAAGAAGCAGCCCAGGACGTACAGGCTGCTGTGCGGCCAGTCGGCCAGCACCATGATGCCCAGCAGGATGCCGAAGGCGCCCTGGACCAGCGTCCAGCCGAACTGCGGGCCGCGCACCACCACCCCGCCGACCAGCCGGAAGACCCCGCCGGTCAGGAAGAGCAGCGCCGCGAACATCGTCAGGGCCTCGGCGGTGACCTCGGGGTTGCGGATGACGACCGCGCCCGCCGCGATGTTCAGCGCGGCCACGATCACACCGAGCCAGAAGAAGTTGGAGCCGCGCGACTGGACCGCGTGCAGCAGTCCGACCAGGCCGCCGACCATCAGCAGCCAGCCGAAGAGCAGCATCGAGGTGAGGGTCGCCAGCCCTACGTAGGCCAGGCCCACCAGGCCTGCGATGACCAGGATCACGCCGAGGGCGGCCAGCCAGCCGAAGCTGCGGCCCAGTTTCCTGACGGGCTGGTCGGGACGTGGGGTGGTGTCCTTGCCGGTCATTACCGCCTCCTCGGTCGGCCCCTACGTCCCGGTATACCCCTTTTCCGGCAAGGCGGCAGTTCTCGTGCACCCGCGGGCGCAGCGCACACAACGCAGCAGGCCCGGCGCTTGAATAAGCGCCGGGCCTGCTGCGTTGTCAGTAGCGGGGACAGGATTTGAACCTGCGACCTCTGGGTTATGAGCCCAGCGAGCTACCGAGCTGCTCCACCCCGCGTCGGTGAACCCCACCCTACGGGGTGCCGGAGCCAGGGCAAAATCCTTTTCCCGCGGCGGCCGCTCAGCGCTCGGCCACCCGGCCCGCCTCGACCTCGATACGGCGCGTGGTGTGCACCGCCTGGAGCATCCGCCGGTCGTGGGTGACCAGCAGCAGGGTGCCCTCGTAGGAGGCCAGGGCCGACTCCAGCTGCTCGATGGCGGGCAGGTCGAGGTGGTTGGTGGGCTCGTCCAGGACCAGAAGGTTGACGCCGCGGCCCTGGAGGAGGGCGAGGGCGGCGCGGGTGCGCTCACCCGGGGACAGCGTGGCCGCCGGGCGCAGCACATGGGCCGACTTCAGGCCGAATTTGGCGAGCAGGGTGCGGACGTCGGACGGCGCCATCTCCGGTACGCAGGCGCGGAAGGCGTCCATCAGTGCCTCCTCGCCGAGGAAGAGCCCACGGGCCTGGTCGACCTCGCCGACCACGACACCGGGGCCGAGCGAGGCCTGGCCCTCGTCCAGCGGGAGGCGGCCCAGCAGCGCGGCCAGGAGCGTGGACTTGCCCGAGCCGTTGGGGCCGGTGATGGCCACCCGGTCCGCCCAGTCGATCTGCAGGTCGACCGGGCCCAGGCGAAAGCCGCCGCGGCGCACCTCGGCGCCGCGCAGGGTGGCGACGACGGCGCCGGCGCGGGGTGCGGCGGCGATCTCCATCCGCAGCTCCCACTCCTTGCGCGGCTCCTCCACGACCTCCAGGCGCTCGATCAGACGCTGGGTCTGCCGGGCCTTGGCGGCCTGCTTCTCGGTCGACTCCGCGCGGAACTTGCGGCCGATCTTGTCGTTGTCGGTGGCCTTGCGCCGGGCGTTCTTGACGCCCTTCTCCATCCAGTTGCGCTGAATGCTGGCGCGGGCTTCGAGGCCGGCCCTGGTGTCGGCGTACTCCTCGTACTCCTCGCGGGCGTGCCTGCGGGCCCGCTCGCGCTCCTCCAGATAGGAGGCGTAGCCGCCGCCGTAGGTGTTGACCTGCTGCTGGGCCAGGTCGAGCTCCAGGACGCGGGTGACGGTGCGGGTCAGGAACTCGCGGTCGTGGCTGACCAGGACCGTTCCGGCGCGCAGGCCCGTGACGAACTCCTCCAGGCGGCGCAGGCCGTCCAGGTCGAGGTCGTTGGTGGGCTCGTCCAGGAGGAAGAGGTCGTAGCGCGAGAGCAGGAGGGAGGCCAGGGAGGCGCGGGCCGCCTGCCCGCCGGACAGGGAGGTCATGGGCTGGTCGAGGCTGACGGTCAGCCCGAGCTGGCCCGCGGTTTCCTCGGCGCGCTCGTCCAGGTCGGCGGCGCCGAGCGAGAGCCAGCGCTCCAGCGCGGTGGCGTAGGCGTCGTCCGCGCCGGGCTTCTCCTCGACCAGGGCCTGGGTGGCACCGTCCAGGGCGAGCTGTGCGGCGGCCACGCCGGTGCGGCGGGCGAGGAAGGCGCGTACGGACTCGCCGGGGCGGCGGTCCGGCTCCTGGGGGAGGTGGCCGACGGTGGCGGTGGGCGGGCTCAGGGACAGCGAGCCGTCCTCGGGGGTGTCCAGGCCGGCCAGCAGGCGCAGCAGCGTGGACTTGCCCGCGCCGTTGGCGCCGACGAGGCCGACGACGTCGCCGGGGGCGACGACCAGGTCGAGGCCGGAGAACAGGACGCGATCGCCGTGGCCGGCGGCGAGGTCTTTGGCGACAAGAGTGGTAGAGAGCGCAGACATCAGGTCAAGGATCGTATCCGTACCGGTGTCAGTGGCGCGCTCTAATATTCACGGCATGGAACCGGGCCTGAGGACGCATGTCGGCGACGGGACGGCGACCGTCACGATCGCCAACCCCGCCAAGCGGAACGCGATGACCAGCGGGATGTGGCGGGCGCTGCCGCCGCTGCTGGACCGGCTGGCGCGGGACGGTGCCGTACGGGCGCTGGTGCTGAAGGGGGAGGGCGGGACGTTCTGCGCGGGGGCCGACATCGCCTCGCTGCGGGAGTCGGCCGAGCAGGACAAGGGGCTGGCGGTGGCGGCGGAGGAGGCGCTGGCGGCGTTCCCCAAGCCGACGCTGGCGGCGGTGCAGGGCTACTGCGTGGGCGGCGGCTGCCAGTTGGCGGCGGCCTGCGATCTGCGCTTCGCCGAGGAGGGCGCGCTGTTCGGCGTCACACCCGCGAAGCTGGGGATCGTGTACGCGGCGGGCTCGACCCAGCGGCTGGTCCGCCTGATAGGCCCGTCGGCCACCAAGTACCTGCTGTTCTCCGGCGAGTTGGTGGACTGTGCGCGGGCGCTGCGCACGGGCCTGGTGGACGAGGTGCTGCCGGAGGGCGAACTGGACAAGCGCGTGGCGGAGTTCGCCTCGGTGCTGGCGCGCCGCTCGCAGCTGACGCAGGCGGCGGCAAAGGAATTCGCGGACGCGCCAGGCGGCGTCGCGGACGCGCGGCGGATGGCGTACTGGGAGGAGCAGGCGCGCGGCAGCGGCGACAGCGCGGAAGGCGTGGCCGCTTTCCTGGAGCGCAGGCAGCCGCGCTTCACGTGGACGGCCGGCTGAGGGCGGGAACGGGACGCCTGGCGGGACGGCTGTCCGAAACACAGCCCGCGCGCTGTGCGTCCCGCGACCGGCGGGGACCCGTTCAGGCCGTTTCCGGGCGATACTCGGAGCGTGAACGACCGGTTGGGCGACCGGCTCGCGACGGCGCGCGAACAGGGGTTTGTCGGCCGGCGCACACAGTCCGCCGTCTTCGCCCGGCTGTTGACCTCGCCGGCCGGCGCCGCGCTGTACGTCCACGGGCCCGGGGGCATCGGCAAGACCGCGCTGCTGCACCACTTCGCATATCTGGCAAGGGTGGCGGGACGCCCTGCCGTACGGCTGGACGTCAGCGAACTGCGCCTGTACGGGGAGGAGTTGACGGAGCACCTGCCGCAGTGCCCGCCGAACCGGCCGGGCCCGGTGCTGCTCCTGGACGGCCTGGACACGGCCCCCACGGCGCATGAGGCCCTGCGCCTGCAGCGCACGCTGCTGCCGCGGCTGCCCGCAGGCGCCCTGGTGGTGTGGGCCGGACGGGACGCGCCGGCGGCACGGCACCCCGGCCCTGCCCGGCAAGGCCCCTCCCACGCGCTGCCGCTGCGCGGGCTGGACGCAGCGGAGGGCCGCGAGCTGCTGCGCCGCCGCGGTGTGCCCGAGGACGCCCGGGAGGCGGCGCTGTCCTGCGCGCCGGGGAACCCCCTGGCGCTGGTGCTGGCCGCGGATGTCGTGGCGCACGCCGGGGCGGGCGCGCTGCCCGGCGGATCCCCGCACCTCGTGCCCGATCTGCTGGCCGCGCTGCTGGCGGCGGCTCCCTCGCCGCGGCACCGGAGCGCGCTGGAGGCCGCCGCCCAGGTGCTGACGACCACCGAGCCGCTGCTGGCCGCGCTGCTCGAAGTGGCCGATGCCCGCCCGTACTTCGAGTGGCTGCGCCGGCTGTCGGTCTTCGAGGGCGGGCCGGGCGGCATCCGCCCGCACGATGTGGTGCGCGAGGCGCTGGAGGCCGGGGTGAGGGCGGAGCGGCGCGCGCTGACCCACCGCCGCGCGAGCGTCTACTACCAGACGCTGTTCGCCCGGGCCCAGGAGCGGGCGGAGCAGCGGGCGGCGCTCGCGGACTTCGCGTATCTGCACCGCGGCAGCCCGGCCGTCGGCCGGCTGCTGGAGCCGGTGGTGCACGGCGCCGCGGTGGCGCGGGGGCTGGACCGGCTCACCGTGTCGGCGCGGCCCGCCGCGGGCGGGGAGCTGGTGGAGGCGTGCACCATCGCCGCGATACACGAAGGGAGCCAGTCGGCGCGGCTGGTGGAGAGCTGGTCGCACATCCCGGGCGCCCGTACGCACACGGTGCGCGGGCCCGACGGGGTCGCGGCGGGCTTCTACACGCTGATCGAACTGACCGGCACTCCCCCGCCCGGGGCGCCCCAGGACCCGGCGACGGCGGCCGTGTGCGGCTGGCTGGCCGGGCACGGCGGGCTGCGGGAGGGCGAGTTCGCGCTGCTGGTGCGGTTCTGGATGAGCCGTGACGAGTACCAGGCCCTCTCCCCCGTACAGACGCTGATCGCGGTGCGGCTGGCCGGGCACTGTCTGACGGACCGCCGTCCCGCGCTGACGCTGCTGCCGTTCGCCGACCCCGGGTTCTGGGCGCCGGGGTGCGCGCACGCCGACTTCGCGCGGCTGCCGGAGGCGGACTTCGCCGCCGGGGGCCGACGGTTCGGGATGTTCGTGCACGACTGGCGGCGGGTGCCGGGGCCGGCGTGGCTGGCGCTGCTGACCGAGCGCGGGCGGGCCGAGGACCCCTTCCGGCCCGGTGCCCCGGCCCGGCGGCAGCCGCCCGTGCTGGACCGGGACGCCTTCGCCTACGCGGTACGGGACGCGCTGCACGGCCTCGTACGGGCCGACGGCCTGGAGGAGTCGGCGCTGCTGCGGTCCCGGCTGGTGGCCGCGCGGTGCACGGCGGGCGCGGGTCCCCAGGAGCGGGTGGCGGCCCTGCGGGCGGCGCTGCACGCAGCGGCGGCCGCGCTGGGGGCCGTACCCGAGGACCGGCCCGCCTTCCGGGCGCTGGACCACACCTTCCTGCGGCCCGCCGGGTCACCGGCGCGCGCCGCCGAGCTGTTGCGCCTGCCGATGGCCGCGTACCGGCGTCAACTGGCCGCCGGGATCGGCCGGTTGACGGAGCTGCTGTGGCAGGAGGAACGGGCGGCGGAGGGAGGGGCGGACGGGGCGGAGACGGAGGATGCGGACGACGAGGCCGAAGGGGAAGCAGGGACCGAGGGGGCACCGGCGCGTGCCGGTGGCGCCCTCAGCCCGCCGGGGTGAACCCGGCCTTCGGGGTTCGCCCCCCCGGGGCGGGCTCAGCCCTTCAGGGTGATCAGCCCTTCAGGGTGAAGCGGGAGCGGCTGCGCAGCGCGGCCGTGATCTCGGCGGGGGCCTTGTCGGGGGAGCCCGCGTCGTACGGGGGCTGCGGGTCGTACTCGATGCCGAGCTGGAGGGACTGGGCGAGGGCGTCCCCGCCGATGCGGCCCGCCAGG
This sequence comes from Streptomyces sp. UF-297, assembly GCF_058245575.1. Lineage (NCBI taxonomy): Bacteria > Bacillati > Actinomycetota > Actinomycetes > Kitasatosporales > Streptomycetaceae > Streptomyces > Streptomyces sp. UF-297. The sequence goes on from NZ_JBSIBZ010000015.1 coordinate 56,690, forward strand.
GTCAGGGCCATGTCGATGCCGGAGGAGACACCGGCCGCGGTGACGTACTTGCCGTCCAGGACGACGCGTTCGCCGGTCGGCTCGGCGCCGAGCGCGGGGAGCTGGTCCAGGGCGAGCCAGTGCGAGGTGGCGCGGCGGCCCTTGAGGAGGCCCGCGGCGGCCAGGATGAGCGAGCCGGTGCACACCGAGGTCGTCCAGGTGGTGCGGGCGTCGACGGCGCGGATCCAGTCCAGCAGCGGCGCGTGGTCCATCAGGGCCGACTGTCCGGGGCCGCCGGGCACGACGAGGATGTCGGGGGCGGTGACCTCGGCGAGGGTGGCGTCGGCGGCCAGCGCGGCCGAGCCGTTGTCGTTGCGGTACAGGCCGGTGCGCTCGCCGACGAAGACCGTCTCGGCGTCGGGCAGCCGGCTGAGGACCTCGAACGGGCCGACGGCGTCCAGGATCGTGAAGCGGTCGTAGAGGAGGATCGCGATCTGCATGGGGCTCCTTGCCGGGTCGTTCTCACAGGGCACGGTCGGGAGGTGGGTCGTGGTTGCCCGCTAGCGGGTCGTGGCGGCGCGGCGGTTCGTCGCGGCGGCGCGGTGTGCCGCTTCGGTGCGGGCCGTGGTGCCGGACCGGGCCGGTGCGGCGGGCGGCGGCGCGGGGCGGAAGCGGCGGCGGTATTCGGCGGGCGCGGTGCCCAGGGTCCGTACGAACGCGCGGCGCATCGCCTCGGGAGTGCCGTAGCCGCAGCGCCGGGAGATCTCCTCGACGCCGCCCGCGGTGTCCTCCAGCATGCGGCGGGCGGCCTCCAGCCGTACGCGCTCGACATAGCGGCCCGGTGTCATGCCGACCTCCTCGCGGAAGGCACGGGCGAAGTGGCGGGGCGAGAGGGCGGCGCGCGCGGCGAGGGCCTCGACGGACAGGTCGGCCGCCGGGTGCTCGGTGATCCACTGCTGGACGTCGCGCAGCGGGCGGCGCTCGGCGGTCTGGGCGGCGAGCTGGGCGCTGAACTGCGTCTGATTGCCCGGGCGGCGCAAGAACACCACGAGGTGGCGGGCGATGGCCAGCGCGGCCTCGCGGCCCAGGTCCTCCTCCACCAGGGCCAGTGCGAGGTCGATGCCCGCGGTGACGCCCGCGGAGGTGGCCACCCGTCCGTCACGTACATAGATCGGCTCGGGGTCGACGCGCACCGCCGGGTAGCGCTCGGCGAGCTGGGCGCACAGCGTCCAGTGCGTCGTCGCCCGCAGGCCGTCCAGGAGCCCGGCCTCGGCCAGCAGCAGCGCGCCGCTGCACACCGACACCAGCCGGCCCGCCGCCGGGGCGTGCGCCCGCAGCCAGTCGATCAGACGGGCGTCGGGCAGCCGGGTGCCCCGGCCGCCGGGCACCAGCAGGAGGTCGGGGGCGGCGCCGGTCACGGTCAGCGCGAGGTCGGGGGTGAGCCGCAGGCCGCTGGAGGTACGGACCGGGGCGCCGTCCAGGGAGGCGGTGCGGACGCGGTACGCGCCGGGGACGCGCACCGACGCTCCGGTGAAGACCTCCAGGGGTCCGGTGACATCCAGGCTCTGGACGCCCTCGAAGAGGACGACGAGCACTTCTCGCGGTGACATGCCGCCCATCCTGGTCGGGGCGCGGGGATGGCGGCAATGACGTATTCCCCACCTTTACGGCCACGCGCGGGGCGGGCCGGGGTCTCCGGAGATACCCAACAGGGGCGCCGCGTAAAGATGTTGAGGCGGCTCAGGTCACGCCGGGGGACCCGGACGATCCCACATACCTACGGGTCGGTAGCCTGCCCGGCATGAACTCTACTTCTGGCACCACCCCGCTGCCGGAGCGCGCGGGCCGGCGCTGCCACACCGTCGTCAACGCGATCCACTCGACGGTCTACTTCTCCCCCGACCTGGCCACCGAGTTCGCCCGGATCGGCATCGAGGACTCCGGCGCCGCCTACTTCGTCGGGCGCGCCGCGGCGCTGGGCGCGGTCGGCCCCGGCACCATCGCCGCCACCTTCTACAACTTCAATCACGACTACATCGCCCGCCACATACCCCACGCCTGGTCGGTCGTCTCGCCCCAGCAGGTGCTGGACGCCCGGCTGCGGGCCGTGGACACCATGCTGCGGCGCCTGCTGGGCGAGGCCGTGGAGTCCGAGGAGATGGCCGAGGCCGCGAAGCTGGCGCTGCGCGCCGCCGAGGCCGGTGGCCGGCACGCCCGTCCGCTGTTCGCCGCGCACGCCGACCTGCCCGTGCCCCGGGCCCCGCACCTGGCGTACTGGCACGCGGCCACGCTGCTGCGCGAACACCGCGGCGACGGCCACCTGGTGGCGCTGCTGGACGCGGAACTGGACGGCGTGGAGGCCCTGGTCACCCACACCGCCAGCAGCAGCGGCATGAGCCGGGAGTGGGTCATGTCCTCGCGCGGCTGGACCGAGGCGGACTGGGCCGCGGGGCAGGAGCGGCTGCGCGGCCGCGGACTCCTGGACGCCGAGGGCGCCTTGACCGAGGCGGGCGTACGCCTGCGCGAGGAGCTGGAGGAGACCACCGACCGGCTGGACCGGGCGCCCTACGAGCACCTGGGCGCCGAGGGCGTGGCCCGCCTGACCGAGCTGGCGGGCGGCTTCGCCAAGGCCGCGATGGCCGCGGGGGCCTATCCCAGGGAGTTGTTCGGCAGCGGCAAGAACTGAGACGCCGCCGGGGCCTATCCCAAGGAGTTGTTCGGCAGCGGCAAGAACTGAGATGGCCGCGGGGGCTTATCCCAGGGAGTTGTTCGGCAGCGGCAAGAACTGAGACGCCGCCGGGGCCTGTCCCAGGGATCTGTTCGGCAGCGGCAAGAACCGGGGCGGCCGCGGGCTCTGAGCTGGGGCGCGCCGGGCCCCGCGGGTGACCTCGGCACGCACAGCTGGTACGGGTGTGCGTGCCGTGTCACGTGCGGCTTCTCACACCTGGCCGCTCTCGCCGGGGTCACGCGACAGGCCGCCCTGCCAACCTGCACAATGCAGGCTCAAGCAAGCGCTGGAAAGCGGGGCAGGATCATCGTGACGGCATCCACCGAGTCCACCGGGCCGACCGGAACCACGGGACTGACTGGTTCGATCAGTCCCATCAGTTCCATCGAAGCCAGGATCGCCGAGGAGCTCGGCGTCAAGGAACGGCAGGTGAAGGCCGCCGTCGAACTGCTGGACGGCGGCTCGACCGTGCCCTTCATCGCCCGGTACCGCAAGGAAGCCACCGAGATGCTCGACGACGCGCAGCTGCGCTCGTTGGAGGAGCGGCTGCGCTATCTGCGGGAACTGGAGGAGCGCCGCAGCGCGGTCCTGGAGTCCGTACGGTCCCAGGGCAAGCTGGACGCCGCCCTGGAGGCGCAGATCCGCGGCGCGGAGTCCAAAGCGCGCCTGGAGGACATCTATCTGCCCTACAAGCCCAAGCGGCGCACCAAGGCGCAGATCGCGCGCGAGGCGGGCCTGGAGCCGCTGGCGGACGGGCTGCTGGGCGACCCGTCGGTGGAACCGGCGGCCGCCGCCGCGGCGTTCGTGGACGCGGACAAGGGCGTCGCCGACGCGGCGGCCGCCCTGGAGGGCGCGCGGGCGATCCTGACCGAGCGGTTCGGCGAGGACGCCGACCTGATCGGCGAGCTGCGCGAGCGGATGTGGACGCGCGGGCAGGTGGCCGCCAAGGTGCGCGAGGGCAAGGAGGAGGCGGGCGCGAAGTTCGCCGACTACTTCGACTTCGCCGAGCCGTTCACCGAGTTGCCCTCGCACCGCGTGCTGGCGATGCTGCGCGGCGAGAAGGAGGAGATCCTCGACCTGTCGCTGGATCCCGACACCGAGCAGGTCGAGGGCCCGACGTCCTACGAGCAGGCCATCGCCCGCAAGTTCAACATCGCCGACCGTGGCCGCCCGGCCGACAAGTGGCTGGCCGACACGGTCCGCTGGGCCTGGCGCACCCGTATCCTGGTCCACCTCGGGATCGATCTGCGCACCCGGCTGCGGCAGGCGGCCGAGGACGAGGCGGTCCGCGTCTTCGCCTCCAACCTGCGCGATCTGCTGCTGGCGGCGCCGGCCGGGACCCGCGCGACGATGGGCCTGGACCCCGGTTTCCGTACGGGTGTCAAGGTCGCGGTCGTGGACGCGACGGGCAAGGTGGCCGCCACCGAGACGATCTATCCGCACGTCCCGCAGAACAAGTGGGACCAGTCGCTGGCCACGCTGGCGCGGCTGGCGCGCGAGCACGGCGTGGAACTCATCGCCATCGGCAACGGCACCGCGTCGCGGGAGACCGACAAGCTGGCGGCCGATCTGATCGCGGCGCAGCCGGAGTTGAAGCTGACGAAGGTGATGGTCTCGGAGGCGGGCGCCTCGGTGTACTCCGCCTCCGCCTTCGCCTCCCAGGAACTGCCCGAGCTGGATGTCTCGCTGCGCGGCGCGGTCTCCATCGCGCGCCGCCTGCAGGACCCCCTGGCCGAACTGGTCAAGATCGACCCGAAGTCGATCGGGGTCGGTCAGTACCAGCACGACCTGTCCGAGGTGAAGCTGTCGCGCTCGCTGGACGCCGTTGTGGAGGACTGTGTCAACGGCGTCGGCGTGGACGTCAACACCGCGTCCGCGCCGCTGCTTTCGCGGGTCTCCGGCATCAGCTCGGGGCTGGCCGACAACATCGTCGCCCACCGCGACGCCAACGGCCCCTTCCACACCCGTAAGGCGCTCAAGGACGTGGCACGGCTGGGCCCCAAGGCGTACGAGCAGTGCGCGGGCTTCCTGCGTATCCGCGACGGCGAGGACCCGCTGGACGCCTCCAGCGTGCACCCCGAGGCGTACCCGGTGGTGCGCCGGATGGTGAAGTCGGCGGGCAGCGAGGTCGCCGCGCTCATCGGCAACACCGCGGTGCTGCGCTCGCTGCGGCCCGCGGACTTCGTCGACGACTCCTTCGGCCTGCCGACGGTGACCGACATCCTCCAGGAGCTGGAGAAGCCGGGGCGCGACCCGCGGCCGGAATTCCGCACGGCCGCCTTCAAGGAGGGCGTGGAGAAGATCGGCGACCTGGAGCCGGGGATGCTGCTGGAGGGCGTGGTGACCAATGTCGCCGCCTTCGGCGCCTTCGTGGACGTGGGTGTCCACCAGGACGGGCTGGTCCATGTCTCGGCGATGTCGCGGACGTTCGTGAAGGACCCGCGCGATGTGGCCAAGCCGGGTGACATCGTGCGGGTGAAGGTCCTGGACGTGGACATCCCGCGCAAGCGCATCTCGCTGACGCTGCGGCTGGACGACGACCACACGGCCGCGGCATCCGGCCAAGGCGGCAGGCCCGCCTCCGGCGGCCAGCGCGAGCGCGGCGACCGCGGCAACGACCGCCGCGCCAGCGCCCCGCGCCAGCGTCAGGGCGGCAGTGGCGGCCAGCGCTCCGGTGGCCAGGGCGGCCAGCGTGGCGGCGACCGCCGCGGCGGCGGACGCGAGGCGGCCCCCGCCAACGGCGCCATGGCCGACGCGCTGCGCCGTGCGGGCCTCCTGGGCGCCGACGGCAAGAACGACAAGTCCGGCAAGTCCGACCCCAAGAACCGCGGCCGCCGCTGAGCGCTCCGCCAAAGGTGCGGTCGTACGGCTCCGGGCCGGTGGGGGCTTGTCGCGCCCACCGGCCCGGAGCCGCATATCGACACGGCCCCGCGCCCCTTACGGGCGCGGGGAGCTCACCGACTTCGGCACTCCTAGCAGCTCTTGGAGTCGTACGCCGAGCTGTTGTACGAGCAGGAGTCGATCCAAGTGCCCGCGGAGGTGCGCAGGGTGGCCTTGTCGCTGGTGTTGTTCCAGACGTACCAGGTGCGGCCCCAGTAGCGGTTGGCGGTGGTGTTGGTGCCCTTGCCGGTGCGGATGGTGACCGTCTTGCCGGCGCCGAGGGTGTAGGTGCCGAACTTGTAGGTGTAGCCGGTGTTGTCCTTGAGGGTCCAGCCGGTGAGGCGGACGCCGGTGCTCTTGGTGTTGCGGATCTGGACGTACTCGGCGTTCAGGCTGCTGTTGCTGCCGGTGTCCGAGCCCGGGCTGTCGTAGTAGATCTTGTAGAGGTGGACGGAGCCGGCGGCCTGGGCCGGGGTCGGCAGGGCGAGTACGGCAGCGCAGCCGGTGGCGAGAGCGGCGGCGGTGATGCGGGCTCGGGTCATGGACGTTCCTCGGGTCGGGCCGCACGCCCCGGGTGCGGCTGAAGCGCTCAGCGTAGGGAGCGGGCGCACCGTGACCGTGCCGTGTTACCGAAACGGGACACACCGGTGTCTCAGGCGGCTCCCGCGTGGCCCTTGATGCGTTCCAGTTCCGCCGCCACGTCGGTCAGGGTGGCGCAGCCCGGGACCTCGGCGGGTGCCGCGGGGCCGGTCAGGCGTGCGGCGCCGGTGCGGGGTGTGTCCAGGGCCTCTGCCGTACGGGAGAGGGCCTCGCACAGGCGCCGGCACTCCTCGGGGTCCGGGCGGTGCGCGCCGTGGTCCAGGCGTACGGCGCAGGCGGTGGCCGCGTCGGTGATGCGCTCGGCGGCGGTGACGATGCCCAGCCAGTCGGGGCTGCGGTCGCGGGCGGCGAGGAGTTCGGCGGCCGCGGTCTCGGCGGTGCTGCGGGCCTCGGCCAGCGCGCGGTAGGCGGCCCGGCGCAGGGTCAGGCGCTGGGCGGGGTCCTGGCCGGGGCCGGTGGCCAGGACGTGCCGCAGATAGGTCTCGGTGGCGCGCAGGGCCGTGGTGACCTTGTCGCCGACGCGGCGGCGCGGGTCGCCCAGGCGCGGCAGATGGCCGACCACGAGCACGATGGCGCAGGCGATGGAGGTGTCCACGATCCGCTCGGCCGCGGCCTGCGGATCGCCGCTGACGTGCACGAACGAGAGCACCATGACGGTGATGGCGGTGGTCTGCAGCGCGAAGTGGCGGGTGGCGAAGGGCAGCAGCGCGCCACCGGCCCCGGCGGCCAGCGCGGGCCACCACGACCCGGTCAGCAGCGCCCCGGCGGCGGCGAAGACGACGACGCCCGCGAGCGTGCCGGCGAAGCGGTTGACCGTACGGGAGAAGAGCGGGCCCAGGTCGGGCTTGACGAGGAAGGTGGCGGTGGCCGGGAGCCAGTACCAGTGGTCGGCACGCAGTGCGAGCGCGACGGCGGTGCTCGCGGCGATGCACAGGGCCACCCGCAGTCCGTAGTCGCGGCCGAGGGGGCCCAGGACGCTGCGGCCCCGACGGGTGCGCGGGCCGCCCCGGCGCAGCAGGCGCTCGACGGGGCCGCCGCTGCGTGGTGCGCTGACCTGCGCCGACGGCTCCGTACGGTCGAAGACGACCGCGGCGTCCAGGAGCGCGCGGTCGAAGGCCTCGCGGGCGGGGGTGCTGGCGGCGGGCGCGGGCAGCGCGCCGGGCGGGCGGCCGGTGCGCAGGGCTGCGGCGAAGCGGCGCGGGCCCTCGGCGATGCGCGGCGGCAGCGGGCTGCCCTCCCACAGCAGGGCGACGCTGGCCTCGCACAGTGCGGTGGCGGCGGCCATCCGGTCGGCGAGCAGCAGGTCGCCGGTACGCGGCCGGTGGCGCAGCAGACGGCGCAGGCGCAGCGCTTCGTCGGCGCGGTCCAGTGCGGTGGTGAGCCGGCGCCTGGCGGGCTCCGCCCCGGGGGTGCCCACGGCCTCCAGGGCGGCGGCGAGCGCGTCGAAGACGGCGGCGACGGCGGCCCGCTCGCCGCCGAGCGGGCCGCCCGCGGTGCGCGGCGGGCGCAGCACCAGCCGCAGGAGCAGCAGCCACAGGCAGCCGGCGAGGAGGTAGAGGGCCTTGGCCCAGGGGGTGCCGGGCAGTGGCATGCCCGCGCCCAGGACGGTGGTGGCCAGCATCTGCATGCCGGCGTTGGAGCGTACGGGCCCGGCGACGCTGCCCGCGCCGGAGACGAAGCCGACGGCGAACAGGGCGGGCACCACCCACCAGCCCGCGTCCGCGGCGGCCAGTGAGGCGCCCAGGAACATGCCCAGTGCGGAGGCGAGGGCCGGCAGGCCGATGTGGACGACGCCGGTGCGGCGCGTGCCGGGGCGGTCGTTGACGCCCGCGAGCATCGAGCCGAGCCCGGCCAGCACACCGGCCGCCGGGTGGCCCGTCGCGATGCCCGCGCCGAGCAGCGGTCCCGCGCACAGCGCGCCGCGGACGACGGCGGCCCAGGGGACGGGCAGCCGCTGCCAGCGGAAGGGGTGGGCGAGCCAGGCGGGCACGGCGCGCTGGGCGCGGGGCATGGGCCTCCTTCGACGGCCGGATCCGATGGCCCGGAGCGGTCCGGCCACGGCGGTGGTCCGAACGGATGCTCCGGTACGGACGGTCCGCAGCGGACGGGGGAACGAATCCGTTGGGCGTCATCGGCCGACGGTGCTGGTGACCAGCCTAGACCGCGGATTTGTCCGGTTCACTGCCGGAGGGTTACACCAAGATCACCAAAAGCGTCACGGGAGGTGGCGCGGGGTCCTGCCGGTCAGTGCCGCACCGTAGTGGTGAGCACGCTGCCCGGGGTGCGGGCGACGACGTACGACTCGCCCTTGGTCGCGCGCGCGTCGACCTCCAAGTGATGCTCCCCCGGCTCCAGTTGCCCCTCGAAGAGTTCGCTGGTGCCGGGGCGCAGCAGGCGGTCGGGGCGGTAGGCGGTCAGGCGTACCCGGCTGGGCAGGGCGACGGCGAGGACGACCGAGCCGCGGGCGGCGGTCAGGCGCAGCAGCCGTCGCTGGTCCTGGGGGCAGCGGTCCAGGGCCTGTTCGATCTGGGCGACGAGCAGGGGGACGATGGGGGCCAGGGCGTCGACCAGGACCGCGTCGGCGCCGGCCGCGGCGAAGGCGTCGCGTACGGCGCCGCGCTCGTCCTCGCCGACCGTCTCCCCGAACATCACCGCGCCGTAGATGCGCAGCTCCTCGGGGGAGGCGCCGACGGCGTCGCGGGTGATCTCGGCGCCGATCCCGATGCCGCGCAGCGCGGCGGCGAGCCGGGCCAGGATCGCCACCCGCCTGCCGACCAGCAGCACCCGGCGGGCGGCGGGGTGCGCGGCGGGCCCGTCGTCGTGGGAGAGCAGGTCCTGCAGTGCGGTGCGGTACTGCTCGCCGTGGAAGCGGAAGGGGCCTATGCCGGTGTAGGCGTTGCGTTCGAGGTCGGCGGGCCGCTCGGTCTGCCAGGCGAAGTCGCGCCAGACGATGTCGCCGCCGTCGCGCTCGATGACGGCGGTGACCGCCCCGCACTCCAGCCCCTCGCACTCGGGACAGCCGTAGATGACATAGCGTCCGCCGGCGAGCGGGGGTTCGGCCTCCAGCAGCAGCCTGCGCACATGGGCGGTGAAGAGGGAGGGCCCCACGTCGGAGGCGAGGGGCGAGACGGCGTCGAGGTCGTCCAGGCGCAGCAGCAGCGGCCTGCCGTCGACGATGAAGTCCAGGAAATCCCGGTGGACCTGATATGCGCCGTTGGCCAGCACGCCGCCGGCGCGCATCGCCGGCGCCAGCGCGAAGGTCGCGTACCCCGCAGATTCCGCAGACATGTCCTGAGTATCCCCACGCGGGACCCGATGTGTGCCCGGCGCAGGGCATTCCGCATACGGACCGTGGGGCACGCATCAACTCCCGTATACAAAAAGCGTGTTGAGCGTCGGAGTGGAGAAGCGGCGCGGGCACGAAAAGGAGCGGGGGCGGGAGCCGGGAGGTGGGGGACGGGGCTTCGGGAGCGGGAGCGCGAAAAGGGCGTGCGGGCGCGCTCCGGGCGCTGGGCCGCCCCGTCCTGGCCGGGCCCTCGTCCGGGGGCGCGGCGGCGGATAGCGTCCAGGCATGACGAACGATGTGATCGTGATCGGCGCCGGGGTCGCCGGACTGACGTCGGCCATCGCGCTGGCGGAGGCGGGCCACCGGGTGCGGGTGGTCAGCCGCGATCGGGCGGGGGAGACGACATCGGCCCTGGCGGGCGCGCTGTGCTGGCCCTATCGCATCCAGCCGGAGCGGCAGGCGGTGCAGTGGTCCGTGCGGACGTTCCACGCGCTCGCCGAGCTGGCCGGGCGGCCCGAGGAGACCGGGGTACGGATGGTGCCCGGCACCATGGTCGACGCCGGCGGGTGGGAGCCGGAGCAGTGGCTGGCGGCGGTTCCCGGAGTGCGCCCGGCCACCGGGCAGGAGCTGCCCGAGAGCCTGCGGGGCCACCCGGCGTGGCGGGCCCGTACGCCGCTGGTCGAGATGCCCGTCCATCTGCGCTATCTGCAACGGCGGTTGGCGGCGGCGGGCGGGAGCGTGGAGCGGCGCCCGTTCACCTCGCTGGCGGAGGCGGGCCGGGAGGCCGGGGTCGTGGTGAACTGCTCGGGCCTGGGGGCGCGCGAGCTGGTCCCGGATACGCGGGTGCACCCGGTCCAGGGGCAGTTGGTGATCGTGCAGAACCCTGGGATCGAGGAGTGGTTCGTCACGTCGGACGGGGACGCGGGGAGCACGACGTATGTGATGCCGCAGCCCTTCGGCGTGGTGCTGGGCGGCACGGCGCGGGAGCACGCCTGGTCGCGGGAGCCGGACCCGGCGGTGGCCGCGGCGATAGTGGAGCGCTGCGCCCTGATCCACCCAGAGCTGGCGCGGGCGCGGGTGCTGGCGCACCGCGTGGGCCTGCGCCCCGGACGCGCCCAGGTGCGGCTGGAGAGCGAGCGGCTGGACAACGGGGCGCTGTGCTTCCACAACTACGGGCACGGCGGGGCCGGTGTGACGGTGTCGTGGGGGTGCGCCCTGGAGGTCGCGGCGGCGGTGCGGGAGGCGGTGGCCTAGAGCACGGGGCCGGGCGCAGCGGCATGAGCGGAGGGCCGGGAAACCCGCCCTCCGCTCACCCCCGCACTGCGATCAGCCCGTCTCGGCCCCCGGGGCTCCCGAGGTCCCTGAAGCCCCGGAAGTCCCGGAAGCCCCTGCGGAGCCCGGGGGCTTGGAGGGCTCCGGCGCCTTGGACGCTTTTGCCGCGCCCGTGCCCGGGGCCCCGTTGCCCGGCCCGATCCGGATCTCGAAGTCGCCGTCGTAGCGCTTGTGGCCCTCGATCACCGCCGTCTCCACGGCCCTCTCGCCATGCTGCCCCCGTACGATCAGCGGGTCCCGGCGCAGGTCCTTCATCAGCGCCCAGCACATCGCGATCATGACGAGGGTGAAGGGCACCGCGACCAGGATCGTCAGATTCTGCAGCCCGGTCAGGGCGTCCCCCTTTCCGCCGCCGACCATCAGCATGATCGCGGCGACCGCGCCGGTGACCACGCCCCAGAAGACGACCACGAGCCGGGCCGGTTCGAAGGACCCCTTCTGCGACAGGGTGCCCATCACGATGGAGGCGGCATCCGCGCCGGAGACGAAGAAGATGCCGACCAGGATCATCACCAGGATGCTGGTGAGGGTGGCGATGGGGTACTGGTGCAGTACGTCGAAGAGCTGGCCCTCGGCCGTGCTCTCGCCGGACAGCTTCTTGCCGTCCTGCAGACGCATCGCCGAGCCGCCGAACACCGCGAACCACACCAGGCTCACCACGCTCGGCACCAGGATCACCCCGCCGACGAACTGACGGATCGTCCGGCCCCGGCTGATGCGCGCGATGAACATGCCCACGAACGGCGTCCAGGAGATCCACCACGCCCAGTAGAAGACCGTCCAGCTGCGCAGCCAGCTGCCGACGTCCGCGCCGCTGCTGGCCTCCGTACGGCCCGCCAGCTGCGGCAGTTCACCGATGTAGGTGCCGATCGAGGTGGGCAGCAGGTCCAGGATCAGCACGGTGGGGCCGACGACGAAGACGAAGACCGCGAGCGTCACCGCCAGCACCATGTTGATGTTGGACAGCCACTGGATGCCCTTGGCGATGCCGGAGACCGCGGAGAGCACGAACGCCACGGTCAGTACGGCGATGATGACGACCAGCAGGGTGGTGCTGACGCTGTCCATCCAGCCCAGCACCTTGATGCCGCTGCCGATCTGCAGCGCGCCCAGCCCGAGGGAGGCGGCCGAGCCGAAGAGGGTGGCGAAGATGGCGAGGATGTCGATGACCCGCCCGCCCCAGCCGTCCACCCGCCGCTTGCCCAGCAGCGGGGTGAACACCGCGCTGACCGTCTGCCGCCGCCCCTTGCGGAAGCAGCTGTACGCGATGGCCAGGCCGACCACCGCGTAGATCGCCCAGGGGTGCAGCGTCCAGTGGAAGAGGGTGGTGGCCATCGCGGTGTCCATGGCCTGGGCGGCGTCCTTGGGGTCGGTGCCCGGTGGTGGGGTGCCGAAGTGCCCGAGCGGTTCGCTGACGCCGTAGAACATCAATCCGATGCCCATGCCCGCGCTGAACATCATCGCGATCCAGGAGACCGTACGGAACTCCGGTTCCTCGCCCTCCTTTCCCAGCGTGATACGGCCGTACTTGCTGACGGCCAGCCAGATCGCGAAGACCACGAAGCCGGAGGCGGCGAGCACGAAGGCCCAGCCTCCGTTCCTGATCACCCAGTTCAGCATCGTGTTCGAGGCGTCCCTGAGGGTGCCCGTGGAGGTCGCGCCCCAGACGATGAAGGCGAGCGTGAGCAGTGCGGTGACGCCGAAGACGACGCGGTCGGTCTGTGGGGGGCCGGTCCGGTGCGGATCGCCGGGAAGGTCCGCCGTCACCGGCCCGCCCTCCCCGCCACCCGTTCCTTTGACTGTTTCCGACACGTGGTGACCTTTCAATCGGCCATATTTTTCCTACCTGTTACCCCCTATTACCACGCCGGAGCAGGCGTCCATGGGACGCGCGGCCGTGAGGTGGAAGGCGGCCCGCCCGTCCAGCAGCAGAGGCACCAGGGCGCGCAGCGGCTGACGCAGCGTCACCACCGCACCGTCGCCGGTGGGCCGTACCCGTACGCCGTGCAGGGCCAGTTCGTCGCCCACCTCGGCGTACTGGGCGGCGTCCAGGCGGTAGCCGCACGGAGGGTCCGTCAGGACCTTGTCGGCAGGGGCCGGTTCGTTGTCGGCGCCACCGAGGTAGACGGGTCCGCGGTCGGCGTACCCGGCCATCCGGGCGCGGGCGGTGGCCGCCTCGATACGGGGCCTGCGCTCATCGGCGAAGCCGAACAGGCCCTTGAGACCTGCCAGTTGGGAGTGCACCCGGCGCCGGTTGTTCAGGGCCGGGTCGGCCTTCTCGGCCTCGGTGAGGGCATCCACGCGGGTCTCCACGAGCAGGCCGACGGAGTGCTTGACCCCGGCGGTGTTGCGCAGGATGCGCTCCTGTCCGTCGCCCGCCACCTGCTTGACGGGCTCACCGGTGACCGGGTCGGTCCAGATGCCGTACACGCCGGTACTGAAGCCCGCCTCCTGGGCGCGCGCGAGGACGTGGTCCCGGGAGAGCACGGTGGATTCGCGGTGCACGGCCCGGTCGGCGTTCAGGTTGCGCGGCCACAGCGCGAGCACGTCCTTCATGTAGTACGGGACGGTCGGGCCGTACTCGTGCAGGTCGTAGATGCTGTCGGGCCGGTGGTCGCGGATGACGGCGGCCATCGCGCGGGCCTCGGCGGTCTTCAGCGCGAGGTGGTCGCGGTTGATGTCCACGCCGTCGGAGTTGCCGCGGGTGTCGGCGGCCCGGCCGTCGGGGTTGGCGGTGGGCACCACCAGCACGCTGGTGCGCTCCAGGAAGCGGCGGGTGGCGCGGTCCCGGGCGAAGGCCAGGTCACGGACCGTGGACAGACAGGCCTCGCGGCCGGAGGGCTCGTCGCCGTGCTGGGAGCAGATCAGGAGTACGGAGTTGCCGCGGCGGGTCTGCTCGGCGTCGCGCGGCGCCGGTGCGCCGATGCGTACCAGCTGGATCGGCCGTTGCTGCCCGGTCGTCGCGATGCGGTCCACCCGCACTCGGGCGCTGGCACGGTCCACGGCGGCCAGGAACCGCCGCTCCTCGGGCTGGGTGGTCCAGCGCGCGCCGTTGCTGATCTCGAAGCCCGTACGGATCCTGCCGGTGTCGGCGGCGGCGAGCGGGGAGGTGAGCAGCGCCGCGGTGAGCGCGGCGGCGAGGCTGCCGAGCACGAGGGCGCGGGGGTGGGAGCGGAGTCTCACGAGGGGGTGCCTCCCTGAAGTCGGACCGGGGTGGGGGGCCGGGGCCGCGCCGCGGGGGCGCGGCCCCGGACAGAGAGCGAGGACGGGTGGGCTCAGCCCGCGGCGGGAACGGGCGCGACGATACGCGGCGGGTCGACGCCGTCCAGCGGTGCGGGAGTTCGCGCGGCCGGGTGCGCCGGGCCCGAGGTGGCGCGCTTGAAGGCCTTGGCGCCGCCGACGACGGGCAGGTCGGCGGAGGTGCGGGCGAGGTCGAGGGTGAGCGAGGGGGTGGTGGAGGGCGGGTCGATCAGGCCCGCGTCCGTACCCGCGACGATCAGTGCGAGGCGGTGTCCGGCGGGCACGATGTGGTCACTGGCGGCCAGGTCGAGGGTGAGGGTGTATTTCTTGCCGGGCGTCAGCGGCCGGCCCTTGTGGGGGTCGGCGTAGTTGCCCAGGTCGGCCCAGCCTCGGCTGAAGACGGTGTGCTCCACCTTCTGGGTGTCGGCCGCCGTCTCCCGGAAGCAGGCGCTGTCGCCGGGGGCGCTCGCGCCCCAGCAGGTGCGCTGCGGCAGGGTGGTGATGCCCTCGCCGTCGGCCGCGTAGTTGCGGATGGTGTCGGGGCCCAGGTCCACCAGGACGGCGCTCAGGTGCGCGGTCGGCGTGGTGGGGGTGACGGTGACCTCGACGCTGCCGGAGCCGGACAGCCGCAGCGGCCGGTTCAGCGGCCGGGTGATGAATCCGGCCTTGGCGGGCGTGGAGCGGTCGATGTGCGCGGCCCAGTCGGCCTCGTTCAGCTTCGGGTCGTCGGTGAAGGTCTCGGTGGCGCCCTTGGGGGCGCGCCGGGTGCCGAGGACGCCGACGCCCGGTGCGCTGCCGCTGTCGGGGCGCAGGGTGGTGGCGCGGGTGCCGGGCGCGGGCCAGACGCGGTCGGTGGACCAGGAGTCGGGGCTGCGCTCGATGTCCGCCATCGGCTCGCGCTCGATGCCGTTGTCGTAGCCCATCAGGTAGTGGTCGAACCAGCGGTGCAGCGTGGGGACCCAGGCGGTGCGGCGGAAGTCGAAGGGGTCGACATGGCCGGTCTGGGAGAGCCAGATCTTGCGCTCGACGCCTTCCTCGGCCAGCGCGTCCCACCACTGGCCCGCGTGCTTCATGCGGACGTTGAGGTCCTGCATGCCGTGCACGAGGAAGACGCTCGCGGTGACCTTGCTCGCGTCCGGCACGTAGTCGCGCTCGGTCCACAGGTCCGTCCAGTCCCCGGTGCGCGGGGCGCCCTCGACCAGCTTCTTCTGTACGGCGGAGCAGCGGGCCCTGGCCTCGGGGCTCTCGACGTAGGTGGACAGCCGGTCGGGGCCCGAGGAGTACAGCGGGGCACCCTTGGCGAAGTAGTAGTCGTACCAGGAGGAGATGGCGGCGATGGGGACGATGGTCTTCAGTCCCTTGACGCCGGTGGCGGCGACGCCGTTGGCGATGGTGCCGTCCCAGCTCTTGCCGATCATTCCCGTACTGCCGTTGGTCCAGTCGGCGCGTACCGGAGTGCCGCCGGTACGGGAGCTGTAGGCGCGCGCCCGGCCGTTGAGCCAGTCGACCACGGCCCGCGCCGAGTGGATGTCATAGCGTCCGCCGACGTCCACACAGCCGTCGGAACGATTGGTTCCGGCGAGGTCGACCAGGACGGTCGCATAGCCGCGCGGGACGAAGTAGTTGTCGTAGAAGAGCGGGAACTGTACGGGCTTCCCGCTCGCGTCGTAGGTCTTCTTCTGACTGTCGTTGCCCCGCCCGCAGCAGGAGTAGTACGGGCTGGCATCCATGATCACCGGTATGCGGCGGCCCTGTTGGGCCGGTTCGCGGGGCCGGACGATGTCGACGGCGACCCGGTCGGTCCTGCCGTCCGAGTCGCCGTCGAGCCCGATGTCCACCCATACCGATTCGCGTATCGCGCGGTCATAGGAGTAAATCGGTCTACTCTCGCCCGATTTGACGGGTATCGCCTGGGCTGTGGCGGCCGGGCCGATGAGGGTGGCCAGCAGTGCGGCCAGGGCCGCAATGATCGGAATCTTCCACGGTATGCGGGAATTTCGCGCAGATATCGTCACGGGCGGACGGTAGCGCGGGTCAACTCCTGTGCAGAAGAGGGTCTTCACGGGACCGTGTCACCAAGATGTCGGTCATGTGTCAGCTGAGGCCATGGACATGACGGGTGGCGGCACAGTACATAAGGTCTGAAGAGATTCACCTCCCCTACGAGTTGGAGGACTCGTGCGTCACAGACTTATCGTCCCGGGCGCGGCCGCGCTCAGCCTGCTGCTGGCGATCCCGGCATCGGCGGCCAGCTTCGAGCCCGGGGCTCCGGGCGCGGGTGACTCCTACTACCCCGAGAGCGGGAACGGGGGATACGACGTCTCCCACTACGACCTGCGGCTGAAGTACCAGCCCAGGACGGACCTCCTGGAGGGCACGGCGACGCTGATCGCCAAGACCACCCAGGACCTCTCCCGCTTCAACCTGGACTTCGGCCTGAAGGTCAGCGAGGTCCGGATCAACGGCAAGAAGGCGAAGTTCGCCACCTCCGGCAAGCACGAGCTGGAGGTCACGCCCGAGGCGCCGCTGCCCAAGGGCAAGGCGATCAGCGTGGTCGTCCGGTACGCGGGCAAGCCCTCCGAGCTGAAGATCGACGGCTACACCGCCTGGGCCCGTACGCCCGACGGCGGCGTCGTGGCGCAGGAGCCGGACGCGGCCGTGTGGTGGTTCCCCAGCAACGACCACCCCACCGACAAGGCGACGTACGACATCTCCGTCTCGGTGCCGGACGGCACCCAGGCGCTCAGCAACGGCGTGCTGCTCTCGCAGAGCTCCAAGCTCGGCTGGACGCGCTACAACTGGCGCTCGGACAAGCCGCAGGCGACGTACCTGGCCACGCTCGCCATCGGCAAGTTCGACATCACCACCGACAAGACCGCAGGCGGTCTGCCGGTGATCAACGCCTTCAGCAAGGACCTGGGCTCCAACGAGGGTTCGGCGCGGGCGAGCCTGGAGCGCACCACCGAGATCACCGAGTGGCTGGAGTCCGTCTTCGGGCCCTACCCCTTCAACTCGGTGGGCGGGTACGTCCCCAACGTCCCGGCCGGGTACGCGCTGGAGACCCAGACGCGCCCGTTCTACGGCAAGAAGGCCTTCGACAACGGCACCAACGTCTCCGTGGTCGTGCACGAGCTGGCCCACCAGTGGTACGGCGACAGCGTGTCGCTCAAGGACTGGAAGGACATCTGGGTCAACGAGGGCTTCGCCCGCTACAGCCAGTGGCTGTGGTCGGAGAAGGAGGGCGAGGGCACCGGGCAGGAGCTGGCCGACTACGTCTACGACCAGCACCCGGCCGACGACCCCTTCTGGAAGGTCAAGCCGGGCGACCCGGGTCCGGACAACCAGTTCGACCTCGCCGTCTACGACCGCGGTGCGCTCACGCTCCAGGCGCTGCGCAACAAGGTCGGGGACAAGGTCTTCTTCGACCTCCTCAAGTCCTGGCCGACGGCGAACAAGTACGGCAACGCCTCGGTGAACGACTTCGTGAAGTTCGCCGAGAAGAAGTCGGGCAAGCCGCTGGCCGAGTTCTTCGACGTGTGGCTGTTCCAGCCGGTCAAGCCGGGCTCCCCGGCGGCCAAGCGCGCCGGGTTCGCCGCGCCGCAGCACTCGCCCGCCAAGGCCGTCGCCCAGCCCAAGTCGTGGAAGAAGATCGCCGCCACGAACCACGTGCACGAGCACTGAGCGCCGGGGCCTGACCGGCCTCTCGGGGCGGTGACCTCCGACTCCGACAGGGCCGACGGGTTCGGGTTCGCAGCCCTCGCCGCCGTCACGGAAGCGGAATCCGTGGCGGCGGCGCGTGCGTCGGCGCGGCGCGTGCGTCGGCGCGGCCGTAGGGTCCGTCCGGCGCCGGCCTCTTGCGCAACTCCCCTCCGAGGGGGCTTGCTGGGCGGCATGACGAGTGACCACAGCGGATCCGACGCACCCCCGCAGACCTTCACCTCCTACTCCCCCGCCACCGGACTCGCCGTGGGCGAGCACCCCGTGCACGGTCCCGAGGACGTCGGTGTGGCCGTCGCCAGGGCGCGTGAAGCCGCCCGGTCCTGGGCGGCCTGCGGCTGGGCCGGGCGGCGGGAGCGCCTGCTGGCCTGGAAGCGGTCGCTGGCCCGCCGTATGGACGAGGCCGCGGCACTGGTGTCCGCCGAGACCGGCAAACCGGAGCACGACGCGCGCACCGAAGTGCTGCTCGCGGTCGTCCACCTGGACTGGGCGGCACGCAACGCCCGGCGGGTGCTGGGCCGCCGCCGGGTGCCCTCCGGCGTCCTCTCCCTCCACCAGCGTTCCCTGCTCGCCCACCGCCCGCTCGGGGTGATCGGCGTCATCGGGCCGTGGAACTATCCGGTGTTCACCCCCATGGGGTCCATCGGCTACGCGCTGGCCGCGGGCAACGCCGTGGTGTTCAAACCCTCCGAACTCACCCCGGGCACCGGCGAGTTCCTCGCCCGCAGCTTCCGCGAGGCGGTGCCCGACCAGCCCTTCCTCCTCCAGACGGTCACCGGCCCCGGGGCCACCGGCGAGGCGCTGGCCCGCTCGGCGGTCGACAAGGTGGCGTTCACCGGCTCGCCCGGCACCGCCCGCAAGGTCGCGGCGGTCTGCGCCGAGCGGCTGACCCCGCTGCTGGCCGAGTGCGGCGGCAAGGACGCCGTGGTGGTGGACGCCTCGGCCGACCTGGAGGAGGCTGCCGAGGCGATCGTGTGGGGCGCGATGTCCAACGCGGGGCAGACCTGTGTGGGCGTCGAGCGGGTCTACGCCGTCGCCTCGGTGCACGCCGAGCTGTGCCGGCTGATCACGGCACGGGCCGGCGGACTGCGCCCGGGGCCCGACCCGGAGGCGGACTACGGGCCGCTCACCCTCCCCCGTCAACTGGACGTCGTCTCCCGGCACGTGAAGGAGGCGGTGGCGTCGGGGGCGCGGTCCGGGTACGGCGGCCCCGAGTCCGTACGGCCTCCGTACGTGCACCCGGTCGTGCTGGTCGACGTACCGGAGGACTCCCCCGCGATGTGCGAGGAGACGTTCGGGCCGACCGTCGCCGTCAACTCCGTACGGGACGTGGACGAGGCCGTGCACCGCGCGAACGCCGGTGCGTACGCGCTGGGCGCAGCGGTCTTCAGCGGCGACCGGCGCACCGGGCTGGCGATCGCCGAGCGGCTCAACTCCGGTGCGGTGTCGGTCAATTCGGTGATCGGCTTCGCTTCCGTGCCGTCCCTGCCCTTCGGCGGCACGGGCGAGTCGGGGTACGGGCGGATCCACGGGGACGAGGGGCTGCGGAGCTTCGCCGCGGCGCGCTCGATCACCGTACGCCGCTTCGCGCCGCTCGCCGATCTGACCTCCTACGCCACCGAGCGGCACAAGGCGGCCCGCGCGGTGGAACTGGGGCGCAGGCTGCACGCGCGCTGGTGAGACGGGCGGGGCGGTCGGGCACGGCCGGCCGGCGGGCGCAGGGTCCGCCCGCCGACCGTGGTCGTACAGGGCCGGGACTCCGGGGCCGGGAGGATCGGGGTCAGCCGTGCGGAGCCCGTCCGCCGACCGGGGACCCCGCCGCTGCCGGGGTCAGGACTTCGAGGCCTGGGCGGCGGCGAGGCCGTTGCGCCACAGCTGGTCCACGCGGGCGCGCTCCTGCGCGTTCGGGGTGGCGTTCTGGCAGGACGGGCCGGGGCCGCCGCCGGACATCAGCTCGCTGCACGGGCCCGAGTAGTGATCGGGCAGGCCCAGCACATGGCCCGTCTCGTGCGCGGTGACGCGGGTGGAGTTGTACTGCTGGTTCTGCCGGTAGTCCAGGAAGATGTAGCCGCGGCCGTGGCCGTCGGTGCTGGCGTAACTGCCGCGCGGGTCGTTGCCCTCGCGGTAGTAGAAGCTGCCCGAAGTGCCTTCCTGGAGCTTGACGTTGGTCACCGAGCTGTTCCAGATCTGCGTGCTGCGCGCTATCTGGGTGCGGAAGCTGGGGGCCCGGTTGGTGGTGTAGGTGACGGTGACGGCCTGGGCGCCGGGGTTCTTGGCCCGCTCGGCGGCCACCGCCTTCCAGACCGCCTTGAAGAAGGCCTGGTTGGAGGCTATCTCCGCCTTCAGCGCCGACGCGTTCTTGGTGACCTTCAGGTCCGAGGGGGGCGCGAAGGAGGCGTAGCCGGAACTCGCGGAGTGCGCGGCGGGGGCCGGCGCCGCGGCCGGAGCGGCGGTGGCGGCGGTCAGGGGCGCGGCACCCAGGGCGGCGGCGAGGCCGAACGCCGCCAGCAGCACGGGTCTGGTGCGTCTCATGGGGGGCTCCTCTTCATCGGTGAGAGGTTCGGTACCGCAGAGTGTCGGGGAGCCGGGCCCGGTGGAGGGCGACAGCACTTGGCGATAGCACCGCAACATCGCCCGGGTGACGACCCTGTTCGCCCAGGCAGTTGGGGCCGCGTCGATCCGGGCACCGCCGCCATGTCCTGCGCCCGTCCACTGTGCGCCGGCCCCGCGACGCCCGGTGTACGACCGCTTCCCGGCCACCGCGCCGGGCCGCCCGCAGCCGCCACCCGGCCGAAAACTTCCCCTTGCCTGGCTGTTACCCGAAGGTAACTCCGGCTGCTTTGATGAGCCGCACAGGTTCAGCCCCCACACCCTCACCGGGAGAATCCGTGCCGCTTCGCGCCCTGCCCAGATTCCGTACGGCCGCGCTCGCCGCCGCGCTCACCGCCGCGGGCCTCGCCGCCTCGGCTCCCGCCGCGACCGCCGCGAACGCCGCCGCGACCCCCTCCTTGAGGGTCCTCACCTACAACGCGTTCCTGTTCAGCAAGACCCTGTATCCCAACTGGGGCCAGGACCACCGCGCCAAGGAGATCCCCGCGGCGGACTTCTTCCGGGGCAAGGACGTCGTGGTCCTGCAGGAGGCGTTCGACAACTCCTCCTCCGAGGCGCTGAAGTCCAACGCCGCGGCGCAGTACCCGCACCAGACCCCGGTGATGGGCCGCGGCAAGAGCGGCTGGGACGCCACCGGCGGCGCGTACTCCTCCACCGCCCCGGAGGACGGCGGTGTCACCGTCCTGTCCAAGTGGCCCATCACGCACAAGGAGCAGTACGTCTACAAGGACGCCTGCGGCGCGGACTCCTACTCCAACAAGGGCTTCGTCTATGCCGTGCTGAACGTGAACGGCACCAAGGTGCATGTGGTCGGCACGCACGCCCAGTCCACCGACCCCGGCTGCAAGGCCGGCGAGGCGGCGGCGGTGCGCGCCAAGCAGCTGCGGGAGATGGACACCTTCCTGGACGCCAAGAAGATCCCGGCCGGTGAACAGGTCATCGCGGCGGGCGACTTCAACGTCGACTCGCGCAGCGCGGAGTACGCCGCCCTGCTCGACAACGCGGGCCTGGCCCCCGCGGACGGCCGCACCGGCCACCCGTACTCCTTCGACACCCAGGACAACTCCATCGCCAAGGAGCGCTACCCCAGCGATCCCCGCGAGGACCTGGACCACGTCCTGCACCGCCGGGGCCACGCCCGCCCGGCCACCTGGCACAACGAGGTGGTCAAGGAGAAGTCCGCGCCCTGGACGGTCTCCAGCTGGGGCAAGGACTACACGTACACCAACCTCTCCGACCACTACCCCGTGATCGGCGGCTGAGCGCTCCGCTGGATGTGCGGTGTGCCGTCTGCGGGTGCGTCGTGGCTGGCCGCGCAGTTCCCCGCGCCCTTTTGGGACGCGGGCGAGCGGGACCGGGCGGGCGCGAGTGAGGACCGGGGGCCAGGGGCAGGGGCTCAGCGGCGGGTGGCGAAGCGGTCCAGGGCCCCGAGGACCACCTCGGTCATCCCGCCGTGCCCGGCCTCCTCGACGAGTATCAGCTCGCTGTCGGGCCAGGCCCGGGAGAGCTCCCAGGCGACCTCCGGCGGGCTGCTCACATCCAGGCAGCCGTGCGCCAGCACCCCGGGGATGCCCGCGAGCTTGCCCGCCTCGCGCACCAGGACCCCCTCCTCCAGCCAGGCCGCATGCCGCCAGTAGTGCGTCACCAGCCGGGCGAAGACCATCCGGAACGCCGGGTCCGCATGGCGCAGGGAGCCGACGCGCTCGCTGGGCCGGATGGCGACATGGGTGTCCTCCCAGGTGCACCAGTCCTGGGCGGCGCGCTCGCGTACCGCGGGGTCGGGGTCGTGCAGCAGCCTGCTGTACGCGTCCACCAGACTGCCGTCCCGGTCGGCGGGCGGCACGCCGTCACGGAAGCGCGCCCACTCCTCGGGGAAGAGCCGGCCCACGTCCCGGGTGATCCACTCCACCTCTCTGCGGCTGGTGTTGGTGATGGAGAACAGCACGATCTCCGTGACCCGCCCGGGGTGCGCCTGTGCGTAGGCCAGCCCGAGCGTGGCGCCCCAGGAGGCGCCGAAGACCAGCCAGCGGTCGATGGCCAGATGCCGCCGCAGCTGCTCGATGTCGGCGACGAGGTGGTGTGTGGTGTTGGTGGACAGGTCGATGTCCGGCTCGTCGGCGCGCGGGGTGCTGCGGCCGCAGCCGCGCTGGTCGAACAGCACGATCCGGTACGCCTCGGGGTCGAAATACCGCCGCCACCCGGGGGTGCACCCCGACCCCGGCCCGCCGTGCAGCACCACCGCCGGCTTCCCCTCGGGATTCCCGCACACCTCCCAGTACACGAGATGCCCGTCCCCCACATCGAGCATCCCCTGCTCGTACGGCTCGATGTCCGGATACGTCCCGCTCATGTCCGTCCCTCCACGACGCAGCCACCTTCGGTCACGCATTCACAGTAAGTGACGGCACTGACAACGCGCGGTGGCCGCGTACCCGGGAGGGCGTACGCGGCCACCTGTGTCCGGCGGTCAGGGGCTACGGGGCCTGGCGCGGGGCCCGCGGCGCGGCACTCAGTCCTGCGCGGCGCCCTGCGCCGTGCGCTCCGCGGCGATGCGCTCGACCCGGCCGCGGACCACGTACCAGCCGATGACCAGGGCGATACCGATGACCGGCACCAGCATGACGGTCTGGCGTCCCACACCCTCGTCGTCGAACCACATCAGGACGATGACGCCCAGCAGAAAGGCGATGGTGGCGAGGTCGACGACCGGGGTGCCGGGCAGCCGGAACGCCGGCCGCCGCACCAGTCCGGCCCGTGCCCGCCGTACGAACACCATGTGGCAGATCATGATCGTCACCCAGGTGCTGATGATGCCCAGCGCCGCGATGTTCAGCACGATCTCGAACGCCTTGCCCGGCATCCAGTAGTTGAGCCCCACGCCCAGCACGCACACCGCGGAGGTGAGCATGATGCCGCCGTACGGCACCTGGTTGCGGTTCATCAGCCCCGCGAACTTGGGGGCCGAGCCCGCCATCGACATCGAGCGCAGGATGCGGCCGGTGGAGTAGAGGCCGGAGTTGAGGCTGGACATGGCGGCGGTGAGCACGACGAGGTTCATCACATCGCCCGCGGCCGGCACGCCGACCTTGGACAGCACGGTGACGAACGGGCTCTGGGTGCCCAGGTACTGGTCCCACGGCAGCAGCATCGCCAGCAGCACCACCGAGCCGACGTAGAAGACGCCCACCCGCCACATGATGGAGTTCACGGCCTTGGGGACGACCTTCTCCGGTTCGCTGGTCTCGCCCGCGGTCACCCCGACCAGCTCCACGGCGGAGTAGGCGAAGACCACACCCTGGAGCACGATCACCACGGGCAGCAGTCCGGTCGGAAAGAGCCCGCCGTGGTCGGTGATCAGGTTCAGCCCCGGTGTCTGCCCGCCGACCGGATGCTGGGTGGCCAGCAGGAAGATGCCGATGAGCATGAAGACGACCAGCGCGGCGACCTTGATGATCGCGAACCAGAACTCCAGCTCGCCGAAGATCTTGACCGAGATGAGGTTCACCGCGAGCACGACCGCCAGGGCTACCAGCGCCAGCACCCACTGCGGGATGGAGGTGAACAGGCTCCAGTAGTGCGTGTACAGCGCGATGGCCGTGATGTCCGCGATGCCGGTCGTCGACCAGTTCACCACGTACATCCAGCCCGCCGCGTACGCGCCCTTCTCGCCCAGGAACTCCCGCGCGTAGGACACGAAGGAGCCCGACGAGGGGCGGTGCAGCACCAGTTCACCCAGTGCCCGTACGACGAAGAAGGCGAACAGGCCGCAGACCGCGTAGGCGATGGCGAGCGCGGGCCCGGCGGAGGCGAGCCGGCCGCCGGCGCCCAGGAACAGGCCGGTACCGATCGCGCCGCCGATCGCGATCATGTTGATGTGGCGGCCCTTGAGGCCCTTGCTGTACCCGGCGTCGCCCGCATCCTGCGGGGCGGGGGCCCGGCCCGAGCCCGGTGGTGGCCTGTGGGCGTCGTCCTTGACGGCTTGCGTGCTCACAGCTGGTTCAACTCGCTTTCGGGCAGGCGACGGAGCCGGGGCCGGATGAAGCGGGTCACGCGATCCGGGCCGACGGCACACCTTCCCCCGAAGAGCGCCAACCGTCTGTGTGCTGGATCACAGCAGATACAAGCCATTAATGGTCTGGGCGTATTTCTCCTGAATAATCCGGCGCCTCAGCTTCAATGAAGGCGTCAGCTCGCCGCTCTGCGGGCTCCATTCCTCGCTCAGCAGCGAAAATCGCTTGACCTGTTCGGAACGGTTCAGTCGCGCATTGGCGGCCGCGACCGCCCGCTCGGCCTCCTCCCGTACCAGCGGGTGCACGGCCAGCTCGGGCAGCGAGCGGCCCCGGATTTTGCGCGCCGCCGCCCAGGCCGGGGCCAGCTCGTCGTCCAGGACCAGCAGCGCCACCAGGTACGGGCGCCCGTCGCCGTATGCCAGCGCCTGCCCGATCAGGGGGTGTTCCTTGAGGGTGTTCTCCACCAGCGCGGGCGAGACGTTCTTGCCGCCGGAGGTAATGATCATTTCCTTCTTGCGGTCGGTCACCCACAGGTAGCCGTCCGCGTCGATGCGGCCGATGTCGCCGGTGGCGAACCAGCCCTCGGCGTCCGTGGCCGGCTCCACCGTGCCGTCGGGCCGCAGATAGCCGTCGAAGAGCGTGGCGCCGCGTACCTCGATCTCGCCGTCCTGTGCCGTACGGATCTCCAGGCCCTCGATCGGCCTGCCCACCGATCCCAGGCGGAAGCCGTCGGGCCGGTTCGCGGTCGTGACGCCGACCGTCTCGGTCAGCCCCCACGCATCCATGATCACGATGCCCAGACCGGCCCAGAAGTCCACCACCTCGCGCGGCATCGGCGCCGACGCGCTGGAGGCCCGGGTCAGCCGCTCCAGTCCGGCCATCGACAGCAGCGGGTCCAGCACCTCGGCCTTGGCCCGCGCGTACGCGGCCGCCAGCTCGGCGGGCACCTCCTGGCCGCGCTCGCGGTGGGCGGCATGGGCGCGGGCCGTCTCCCCCGCCGCTTCCACCGCCGCCCGCCGCTCCTCGGGCAGCCGCGCCAGGGCCGCCTTCACCGCGGCGGCGAACTTCTCCCAGACCCGGGGAACCGCGAAGAACTGCACCGGATGCAGCTCCCGTACGGCCGCGGCGACCGCGGCCGGCTCCGCGCACAGGTAGACGTGCGAGGCGCGGAAGACGGCCAGATAGATGCCGAGCATGCGCTCGGCGATATGCGCGAGCGGCAGATAGCAGAGGTGCTCGCCGTGGTCGGGCATCTCCACGGCCCGGTCCAGCGCCACCGCGTTGCGCACGATGCCGCGGTGACTGACCACAACTCCCTTGGGGGTGCCGGTGGTTCCCGAGGTGTAGACGACGGTCAGCGGATCGCCCGCCCGCACCGCGCCGCGCGCCCGCTCCAGGGCTGCCCGGTCGAGCAGCCGCGCGCCCTGCTCGGCCAGCGACGCGTACGTACGGTGCCGCCCCGCCCCGCCGTCGCCCTCGTCCACCACCACCAGTTCGCTCAGCGCGTTGTCCGCCTCGTCCAGCAGCGGCTCCCACCGCTCGGCCCCGGCCGCCCCTTCGACCACGGCGAACCGGGCCCGGCTGTGCCGCACGATGTGCGCGATCTGCTCGGGGGCGGCGCTCCCGTACACGGAGACGGGGACGGCGCCCAGGTGCACCAGCGCCATGTCCGAGAGCCAGTGTTCGGGGCGGTTGGCCATCATCAGCAGGACGTGCTCGCCGCGCCGCACGCCCAGCGCGGCATAGGCCGAGGCCAGCAGCTCCACCTCGTGCAGGACCCCGGCCCAGGTGAGGGTGGTCCAGGCGCCCTCTTCGGGCCCGCGCCAGGAGAGCGCGGGCAGCTGCCCGTACTTCTCGGCGTTGCGTAACAGCAGGTCGACCAGGGTGACTTCGCCCGCCTCCGCGGGCAGCGGCTCGGTGGTACGCACGGTGGCCTCCTGGGCGGTGGGCGGGCGGCTGACCTCAGGGCTGCGCGCTCAGAAGGTTTCACAACACTGGTGAGACAGCAATACTGTTGAACATGATTGAGTCCGCCACCGACGGCCTGGGCCTGACCGTCGACGAGCTGGCCGCCCGCGCCGGCGTCACGGTCCGTACGATCCGCTTCTACAGCACCCGGGGCCTGCTGCCACCGCCGGAAATCGGCCCCCGCCGGGTGGGCCGCTACGGACCGGCCCACCTCTCCCGCCTCGCCCTGATCGAAGAGCTCCAGCACCACGGGATGACCCTGGCGGCCATCGAGCGCTACCTGGCCCAACTCCCGCCCGATCTGAGCGAACACGACCTCGCGATCCACCGCGCCCTGGTGGCCTCCTGGTCGCCCGACACCGCCGAGGAGACCACGCGCGCGCAGTTGGAGCGCCGCGCGGGGCGGCCCCTGTCCGAGGACGACATCGCCCGCCTGGCCGCGATGAACGTCCTGGAACCCACCGATGCCGACGACACCTTCCGGGTCGACCCGACCCTGCTTCACCTGGGCGTACGGCTCCTGGACGTGCCGATATCGCAGCAGACGATCCTCGCGGCCCGGCGCGTCGTACTGGAGCACACGCGCACGGCGGCACGGGAGTTGACCCGCCTCTTCCACGACGAGGTCTGGGAGCCCTACCGCTCGCGCGTCTCGGACCCCGAGCAGGTCGAGTCGATGAAGTCCCTCTCCGCCCATATGCAGCCGATGGTGGTGCAGGCCCTGGTCACCGCCTTCCAGCGCTCCATGAAGGAGGAGCTGAAGGCGACCTACGCCGAGGAGTGAGCGGGTCCGGGCCGCCCGGCACAACGGCCCGGACCCTCACGGGCGAGCCGGTCAGGCGTCGCTGAACTTCTCGCCCTTCTCGGCCTTTTCGACCAGGAGGGGGGACGGGGCGAAGCGGTCTCCGTAGGCGGCCTGGAGTTCGCGGGCGCGGGCCACGAAGCCGGGCAGACCTCCTTCGTAGCCGTTGATGTACTGCAGGACGCCGCCGGTCCAGCCGGGGAAGCCGATGCCCAGGATGGAGCCGATGTTGGCGTCGGCGACGGAGGTCAGGACGCCTTCTTCCAGGCAGCGGACCGTGTCCAGGGCCTCGGAGAAGAGCATCCGCTCCTGCATGTCCTTGAAGGGGATGGCGGCGTCGTCCTTCGCGAAGTGTTCGCGCAGGCCCGGCCACAGGCTCGTACGCCGGCCGTCGGGGCCGTAGTCGTAGAAGCCGCCACCGCCGCTGCGTCCCGTGCGCCCGAACTCGTCCACCATGCGGTCGATCACGGTGTCGGCGGGGTGGTCGGGCCAGGTGCCGCCGGCCGCCTCGATGGCGCGCTTGGACTCATTGCGGATCTTGCGCGGGAGGGTGAGGGTCAGCTCGTCCATCAGCGACAGGACCTTGGCGGGGTAGCCGGCCTGGGCCGCGGCCTGCTCGACGGAGGCGGGCTCGATGCCCTCGCCGACCATCGCCACGCCCTCGTTGATGAAGTGGCCGATGACGCGGGAGGTGAAGAAGCCGCGGGAGTCGTTGACGACGATGGGGGTCTTGCGGATCTGGCGCACCAGGTCGAAGGCGCGGGCCAGGGCCTCCTCGCCGGTCTTCTCGCCCTTGATGATCTCCACCAGCGGCATCTTGTCGACGGGCGAGAAGAAGTGCAGGCCGATGAAGTCGCCCGCGCGCTCGACGCCTTGGGCGAGGGTGGTGATGGGGAGGGTGGAGGTGTTGGAGCACAGCAGGGCGTCGGGGGCGACGATGTGCTGGATCTCCTGGAACACCTTGTGCTTGAGCGCCGGGTCCTCGAAGACGGCCTCGATGACGGCGTCGCAGCCCGCCAGGGCCTGCGGGTCGGCGGTCGGGGTGATGCGGGCGAGGAGCTCGTCGCGCTTCTTCTCGGTCGTACGGCCCCGGGAGAGCGCCTTGGCGAGCAGGCCCTCGGAGTACGCCTTGCCCTTCTGGGCCGCCTCCAGGGAGACGTCCTTGAGGACGACCTCGATGCCCGCCTTGGCGCAGGAGTAGGCGATGCCCGCGCCCATCATGCCGGCGCCCAGGACGGCGACCTTGGTGACCTTGCGGGGCGCGATGTCCTTGGGGCGGCTGCGGCCGGCGTTGACGGCCTGGAGGTCGAAGAAGAACGCCTGGATCATGTTCTTGGAGATCTGGCCGGTGGCCAGCTCGACGAAGTAGCGCGCCTCGATGGTCTGGGCGGTCTCGAAGTCGACCTGGGAGCCCTCGACGGCCGCGGCCAGGATGTTGCGCGGGGCCGGGTAGGGCGCGCCGTTGAGCTGCTTCTTCAAGTTGGCCGGGAAGGCGGGGAGGTTGGCGGCGAACTTGGGGTGGGAGGGGGTGCCGCCGGGGATCTTGTAGCCCTTCACGTCCCAGGGCTGCTGGGACTCGGGGTGGACGTCGATGAACGCCCGTGCCTTGGCGAGGAGTTCCTCGGGGGTGGCCGCGACGTCGTGGATCAGGCCGTTGTCCTTGGCGCGGGCGGCGTTGTACTGCGTGCCCTGCAGGAGGACCTTCAGCAGGGCGTCGGCGATGCCCAGCAGGCGGACCGTACGGGTGACGCCGCCGGCCGCGGGGAGCAGGCCGAGGGTGACCTCGGGCAGGCCGATCTTGGTGGCGGGGGTGTCGAGGGCGACGCGGTGGTGGCAGGCCAGCGCGAGCTCGTAACCGCCGCCCAGCGCGGCGCCGTTGATGGCGGCGACGACGGGCTTACCGAGGGTCTCGATGCGGCGCAGGTCGCGCTTGATGCCGTTGCCGGTCTCGAAGGCCTGCTGGGCGTACTCGGGGGTGATGGCGATCAGCTCGCGCAGGTCGCCGCCGGCGAAGAAGGTCTTCTTGGCGGAGGTGAAGATGATGCCGCGGATACTCTCCTGCTCGGCCTCCAGACGGTCGACGACGGCCGTCAGGGACGCCTGGAAGGCGCTGTTCATGGTGTTGGCCGACTGGTCGGGGTCGTCCAGGACGAGGGTGACGACGCCGGTCTCGTCCTGTTCCCAGCGAATGGTCGACGAAGCGGGGGGCTGGCTGCTCATGATGACTTCTCCGTTGAGGGGTGGGACGAGGGTCAGACGCGCTCGATGACGGTGGCGATGCCCATGCCGCCGCCGACGCACAGGGTGGCCAGGCCGTAGCGCTTGTCCTGCCGCTCCAGTTCGTCGAGGAGGGTGCCCAGGATCATCGCGCCGGTGGCCCCCAGCGGGTGGCCCAGGGCGATGGCGCCGCCGTTGACGTTGACCTTGTCCAGGCTCAGCCCCATGTCCTTGACGAAGCGCAGTACGACGGCGGCGAACGCCTCGTTGATCTCGACGAGGTCGATGTCCTCGATGGTCAGACCGGCCTTGGCCAGGGCCTTGCGGGAGGCGGGCGCGGGACCGGTGAGCATGATCGTCGGCTCGGATCCGGAGACGGCGGCGGAGAGGATGCGGGCCCGCGGGGTCAGGCCGTAGCGCTCGCCGACCTCCTTGGAGCCGATGGCGACCAGGGAGGCACCGTCCACGATGCCGGAGGAGTTGCCGGCGTGGTGGACATGGTCGATCTTCTCGACCCAGTGGTACTTCTGCAGGGCGACCGCGTCGAAGCCGCCCATGTCGCCGATGGTGGCGAAGGAGGGCTTCAGGGCCGCCAGGGAGTCGGCGGTGGTGCCGGGCCGCATGTGCTCGTCGTGGTCCAGGACCACCAGCCCGTTGCGGTCCTTGACGGGCACCACGGAGCGGTCGAAGCGGCCGTCCTTCCAGGCCGCGGCGGCGCGCTCCTGGGAGAGCGCGGCGAACTCGTCCACATCGCGCCGGGAGTACCCCCCGATGGTGGCGATCAGGTCGGCGCCGATGCCCTGCGGGACGAAGCCGGTGTCGAAGTTGGTCATCGGGTCGGCGAACCACGCGCCGCCGTCGGAGGCCATCGGGACCCGCGACATCGACTCCACGCCGCCGGCCAGCACCAGGTCCTCCCAGCCCGAACGGACCTTGGCGGCGGCCATGTTGACCGCCTCCAGGCCCGAGGCACAGAAGCGGTTCTCCTGCACGCCCGCCACCGTGTCCGGCAGTCCGGCGGCGATGGCCGCGATACGGGCGATGTCGGAGCCCTGGTCGCCGACCGGGCCCACCACGCCCAGCACGATGTCGTCGATCGCGGCCGGGTCCAGGTCGGGGAAGCGGCGGCGCACTTCGTGGATCAGGCCGACGACCAGGTCGATGGGCTTGGTGCCGTGCAGCGCGCCGTTGGCCTTGCCGCGGCCGCGCGGGGTACGGATCGCGTCGTATACGTACGCTTCGGAAGTCACGGGGAGAGCCTTTCAAAGGGTGGGGCCGGCCGCTCGTGGCGGGTGACCGGCCGGTGGTGGTCAGCCGAGCAGCGAACGGCCGATGATCTCCTTCATGATCTCGGTCGTGCCGCCGTAGATGGTCTGGATGCGGCCGTCGGTGAAGGCCTTGGCGACGCGGTACTCGGTCATGTAGCCGTATCCGCCGTGCAGTTGCAGACAGCGGTCGGCGACGCGTTTTTGCAGCTCGGTGGCCCACCACTTGGCCATGGAGGCGTGCACCGCGTCCAGTTCGCCCTTCGCGTGGTCCTCGATGCAGCGGTCCAGGAACGTACGGGTGACGGCGCACTCGGTGGCCATCTCGGCTATCTCGAAGCGGATGTGCTGGAGCTTGGCCAGCGGCCTGCCGAAGGCCTCGCGCTCCTTGACGTACTGGGTGGTGATCTCCAGGAGGTGTTCGGCGGCGGTGATTCCGGCGACCGCGATGCCCATCCGCTCCTGCGCGAGGTGGGTCATCAGGTGGACGAAGGCGCCGTTGAGCTCGCCGAGGAGGTTGTCCTTGGGCACGCGTACGTCGTTGAAGAACAGCTCGGCGGTGTCCTGGGACTTCTGGCCGATCTTGTCGAGGTTGCGGCCGCGCTCGAAGCCGTCCATGCCGCGCTCGACCACCAGCAGGCTCAGCCCGCGGGCCCCGCCCTCGGGGGTGGTCTTGGCGACGACGATGACGAGGTCGGCGAGGATGCCGTTGGAGATGAAGGTCTTGGAGCCGTTCAGCAGCCAGTGGTCGCCCCGGTCCTCGGCGGTGGTGCGGATGCCCTGGAGGTCGGAGCCGGCGCCCGGTTCGGTCATGGCGATGGCGGTGATGATCTCGCCGCTGCAGAAGCCCGGCAGCCAGCGGCGCTTCTGCTCCTCGGTGGCCAGGGAGGTCAGGTACGGCCCGATGATGTCGTTGTGCAGCCCGAGCGCGAGCCCGGCGGCGCCGGCCCGGGTGAACTCCTCGGCCAGTACGGCGCTGTAGCGGAAGTCGGCGTTGCCGCCGCCTCCGTACTCCTCGGGGACGGCGAAGCCCAGCAGCCCCTGTTTGCCGGCCGCCCGCCAGGCGTCCCGGCTGACGATGCCGTCCTTCTCCCACTGCTCGTAGTGGGGCGCGACCTCCTTGGTGAGGAAGGTGCGTACGGTCTCCCGGAAGGCCTCGTGGTCCTCGGTGAAGATGCGGCGCTTCATCGCGGTCATGGGTGCGGGCCCTCCTCAGAGCCAGTTCTCGGTCGGGAGCTGCCAGTCGCGGGCCACCTCGTCGGTGTCCGCGCCCGGTTGAGCGGGCGGGCGCCGTACGGCGCCCGGGGTGAGCGAGAAGCGCGGCGCGGGTGCGGGCTGGGTGATGCCGCTGTGGTCGACGAAGGTGCCGCGGGCCGCAAGATGCGGGTGCCCGGGCGCCTCGCGCAGCGAGAGCACCGGCGCGACACAGGCGTCGGAGTGCTCGAAGACGGCCGTCCACTCCTCGCGCGTACGGGTCTTGAAGCGGGCGGCGATGGCGGTGCGCAGCGCGTCCCAGGCGGCGAGGTCGTCGCGGGCGGGTGCCTCGTCCTGGATGCCCAGGAGCTGGATGAACTCGGCGTAGAAGCGCTGCTCCAGCGCGCCGACGGCCATATAGCCGCCGTCGGCGGTCTCGTAGGTGCCGTAGAAGGGGGTGGCGCCGTCCAGGAGGTTGGCGCCGCGCCGGTCCTGCCAGCCGCCGGCCGCCAGCATGCCGTGGATCATCGCCGTCAGGTGGGCCGTGCCGTCGACGATCGCGGCGTCCACCACCTGGCCCCTGCCGTCTTCGCCGCGGGCGTGCTGGAGCGCCGCCAGGACGCCGATGACGAGGTAGAGCGAGCCGCCCGCGTAGTCGCCGAGCAGGTTGGCGGGGACGGCGGGCGGGCCGTCGGCGGGGCCGATCATGCCGAGGGCGCCCGTGATGGCGATATAGCCGATGTCGTGGCCCGCGGTGTCGGCCAGCGGGCCCTGCTGGCCCCAGCCCGTCATCCGCCCGTACACCAGCTTCGGGTTGCGGGCCAGGCACTCCTCGGGTCCCACCCCCAGCCGTTCGGCGACGCCGGGGCGGTATCCCTCGATCAGCACATCGGCGCGCTCGACCAGGTCCAGCACCTGGCCCGGTCCCTCGGGGGCCTTCAGGTCGAGGAGCACGGACCGCTTGTTGCGGTTGGTGATGTCGCAGGCCGGGTCGATGCGCAGCCCCGCGCCGCCGGGCCGGTCCACCCGTACGACATCGGCGCCGAGGTCGGCCAGCAGCATCGCCGCGAACGGGCCGGGCCCGATCCCGGCCAGCTCCACCACGCGGACCCCGTCCAGCGGGCCGTGCGGGCCGTTTTCCGTCTCTGCCATCGAGCCCCCTGTGCTGTGGCCCCGTCGCGGCCGACACTGTGACACTACTGATGTAACACTCGTGATGTTAAGAACGTGTTCCACTTTCCACAAGCCCCCAGAACCAAGTAGCGGCGCCCAAGTGCCCAGCGGACAAAGGCCCGTGGCGACGAAGGTCAACTCCCATCGCCGCCACGGGCCTTCACTTGCCGCGCGCTGATACCTCCCGGCGCCGCTATCCCCCGTCGAGCTCGGCGATGAGCCTCTTGGGGGCTATGACGCGGTAGGACTCCTCGACCCAGTCGCACAGCAGCTCCGCCGAGGGGCCGCCCTTCTCCTCCAGCGGCACCCGCACCCAGCCGGACTTGCCCAGGCCGTACCCTGCGGGCTCGGCGCCGGGCGAACTCATCGCGTGGGCGTGCGCCTCGGGGTCCTTCAGCTTGAGCGTGAGACCCGCGGGGTGGTCGCCGTCCTCGGAGCCGAGGAAGACGAACACCTTCTTGTTGACCTTGGCGACGCACTCGCCCCAGGGGAACTCCTCCACGGCGCCGGGCAGGCCGAGCGCGAACTCCCGTACCTTCTCCCGCACCGCGAGCGCTTCTGTCGCCTTCGCCATCGGATCCTCCGCGCGCATCCGTCCGTACCGCCTGCCCTGCTCCTCAGACAGCCACAGGTGATTCGCCGTGTCCGCCGAGTGCTGTTTCCACGCTAACGGCGACCACTGACAACGGCGCGCGGGACGCCCACGGAGGGACAATCGACGCATGTCCTCCACGCACCTCGCCGCCCCCTTGTTCAACTTCCACAACGGCCAGGGCATGCGGCAGTTCACCGAACTGGCCATAGCCCTGCTGCTCTCCTCGCTCATCGGCCTGGAGCGGGAGGTGCGACAGAAGAGCGCGGGGCTGCGCACGCACACGCTGGTCGGCGTGGGCAGCGCGCTGTTCATGGAGGTGTCCATCCACGGCTTCGGCGCACTGCTGGGGACGGACGGCGTCGCGCTGGACCCGTCCCGGGTGGCGGCCCAGATCGTCTCGGGCATCGGCTTCATCGGCGGCGGACTGATCTTCGTGAAGAAGGACGCGGTACGCGGCCTGACCACCGCGGCCACGATCTGGCTGACCTGCGCCATCGGCATGGCCTGCGGCGGCGGCCTGCCCCTGCTGGCCATCGGGGCGACGGCGGTGCACTTCCTGATCGTGCGCGGCTTCCCCAAGCTCTTCGAGCGGCTGCCCTCCAAGCCGTCGGTGGAGCGGGTGGAGCTGCGGCTGACCTACCGCGCCCAGCACGGCCTGTTGGGGCAGATGCTCCAGGTGTGCACGCGCAGCGGCTTCCAGGTGACGGACGTACAGGTGGAGACGGGCGCGCCGGAGGACGGCGCGGCCGGGCGGGTCTCCGCGGAGGCGCTGCTGCGCCTTGAGGGCAAGGGCTCGGCGTACCCGCTGGTGGAGGAGCTGACCGAGATGGACGGGGTGCGCGGGGTGGCGCTGGGGCGGCATGCGGACAGTACGGAGTGAGGCGGGGAAGTCTGGAGTGAGGCGGGGGCCGTACGAAGTGAGGCGGGAGCGAGGTCAGCTCCGTACCTTCTGCGTGTGCTCGGCGGACGCCGGCACAAGGTGGTCCTCGGGAGCCGTACGGTCCAGGAGGCGGGTCAGCCGATACGGGACGTTCCCTCCGACCAGCACGATCACCACGAGGGTGAGCCCGAAGGTGAGCACGGCCAGGGACCGCCCCAGTGACATGCCCTCCGCCAGCCGGGCGCCCAGGACGGGGGCGACCGCGCCGCCCAGCGCTCCGACGTTGTAGACGAAGCCGAGCGAGGCGGCCCGGTTCCCGGTCGGGAAATGCCCGGCGATGTACTTCGGCAGGATTCCCGAGATGCCCTGGCTCAGCGCGAGCAGTCCGAACAGGAGCGCCCCGAGGCCCAGGAGGCTGTCCTGGACGGCGAATACGGGGAAGACGAAGGCGAGGGAGGCGAGCAGGGTGCAGGCGTAGGCGCGGCGGGTGCCGATCCAGTCGCCGACGAAGCCCGCCAGCCAGCAGCCCGCCATCGTGCCGAAGCCCGCGCAGAACATCACGTCGGTGACCTCGGCGGGCCGGTAGCCCAGTTCGGTCTTGAGGTAGGTGGGCAGCAGCGCCTGGATGGGCCAGCTGTAGAGGAACGCGCAGAAGACGGTGGCCATCAAGGAGACGTGGAGCACCCAGCGGCGGCGGCCGCCCAGTTGTACGGCGAACGCGATCAGGCACAGTGCGGCCAGTACGGACAGCCAGGGCAGGTGTCCGGCGCCGATCGGGGTGAACACACAGAACAGGGCGGCGCAGGCGGCCAGGGCCAGGGCGGTGTTGACGCCGGCCCGCAGCCGGCCGGAGAACAGCGGCGCGAAGGGGTTGGGGCGCGCCGCTTTGGCCGCCGTACCGATCTCGTCCCGCCAGTCGCCGGCCTCGGGCAGGGACCGGCGCACCCATAAGGCGACCAGGACCGGCAGCACACCGATCCAGAACATCCAGCGCCAGCCCCAGTTGGGCACCACCCACTTGTAGAGCTCGGCGGCGAGGACCGTGCCGCCCGCGTAGCCGGAGATCAGGAACCCGCTGGCCCGGTTGCGCACCCGGGCGGGCCAGGTCTCCAGCACGTAGGTGGAACTGGCGCTGTACTCCCCCGCCATGCCCATGCCGATGACCAGCCGGGCGACGAACAGGCTGGTGTAGTCCCAGGCGAATCCGCAGGCGAAGGTGCCCAGCGAGTAGAGCAGGATGCTGGCGATCATGGCCGCCTTGCGTCCGTAGCGGTCGCCCATCGCCCCCAACAGGGCGCCGCCGAGCCACCGGGTGATGAAGGCGCCCGACACCAGGCTCGCGGCGGTGGCCGTGCTCAGGCCGAAGTCGTCGGCGATCTCGGTCAGTACGAGGGTGATCAGGACGAAGTCGAAGCCGTCGAGGAGATAGCCGATCCAGGCGGCGAGCATCGCCTTCCACTGGCGCCGGGTGACCTCGCGATACCAGGGCACCGGACGGGTCTCCGGCGCCCCCGTAGGAGCCCGGCCCCCCACAGGGACCCGACCCCTCATAGGAGCCCGGCCTCCTCCAGGTGGCGGCGCACCGCCTTCAGCGCCGTGGCGTCCAGGGCGAGTTGGGGCGGGGCGGTCGCCGGGCAGTCGATGACGCCCAGGAGGTGGAGGGCGGCCTTGAAGGCACCGAGCGCGGAGGAGCTGCGGCCCATGGCGGCCGGATCTCCCGCTTCGGTGAGCGCGAACAGGGCGGCGAGCCGGTCCTGTTCGGCGGCGGCCTCGCGCCAGCGGCCCGCCCTGGCGTGCTCGTAGAGGCGTACGTAGCCGTGCGGGTCGACGTTGCCCAGGCCGGGTACGACGCCGTGCACACCCGCCAGCAGGGCGCCGTCGACACACAGCTCGGAGCCGGTGAGCACCGTGAACCCGGCTTTCAGGGCGCGGGTGCCGATCAGGAGGCGCCGCAGTGAACCCCCGTCCGCGCTGCTGTCCTTGATCCCGGACAGGACTCCGTCGGCGGCCAGGGCGAGCACGGTCGGCGCGGGGAGCTTGGTGTGCACGGCCACCGGGATGTCGTACGCGAACAGCGGCAGCTCCACCGCCTCGCGGATCCGGGTGAAGTGCGCGGCGATCTCGGCGGAGTGCGTGCGCGTATAGAAGGGCGCGGTGGCCACGAGGGCGTCGGCGCCCAGGCTCCGGGCCGTGCGGGCGTGGTCCAGGACGCGGGCCGTCGCCATGTCGATCACGCCCGCCAGTACGGGCAGGCGGCCCGCGGCGACGGTGACGACCGTCTCGATGACCGTACGGCGCTGCGCGTCCGTCAGACACGCGGCCTCCCCACTGGAGCCGAGCACGAACAGGCCGCTGACCCCGGCGCCGATGAGGTGCTCGGTGAGCGCGGCCAGCGACCGGGAGTCGACGCGGCCGTCGGGGGTGAGCGGGGTGCACAGGGGCGGCACGACGCCGGTGAGGGGCGTGGGGAGCGGCGCGGAACGGGGCATCGGGGCCAGCTTTCTGCGGCGGCCGGTGTGCGCGCTCGCCGTGGCGGGCTGCACACACGGCAAAAAGATGGGAGCACATCGGACATCGGATGTCCCATGTCTGCCGAAGAATCTGTAACAGCCACCCAGAGGTGTCAATACCTCGCACGGAGCTGTCACTTGTTGACTGATGGTCAACAACTCCTTAGCGTGGCGCACCGGTTCGCGTACACAGAAACGTTCGATCCCGCAGAAACTCTCGCTCCCGCAGGATCGGTTCATTCCCGCAGATTCGTCCACACAGAGGTGACGCGATGCGACAGCAGGACAGGTCGGCAAGGGCGCATGACATCGTCCTCTTCGGCGCGACCGGTTTCACCGGGACGCTCACCGCCGAATACCTGGCCCGCAACGCCCCCGAGGACTGCCGCTGGGCGCTGGCCGGCCGCAACGTCGCCAAACTGGAGCAGCTGCGCGACCGCCTCGTCCGCATCGATCCGCGCTGCGCCACGCTCCCGCTGCTGCACGCCGACAGCCACGACAGCGCCTCGCTGCGCGCGCTCGCCGCGGACACCCACGTCGTCGCCACCACCGTCGGCCCCTACCTCCTGCACGGCGAACCGCTGGTCGCGGCCTGCACCGAGGCGGGCACGGACTATGCGGACCTGTCCGGAGAGCCCGAATTCGTCGACCTGATGTACCTCCGCTACGACGCCCAGGCGCGCACGACGGGCGCCCGGCTCATCCACTCCTGCGGCTTCGACTCCGTCCCGCACGACCTGGGCGCCCACTTCACGGTGCAGCAGCTGCCCAAGAACGTTCCACTGCGCGTCGACGGCTTCGTACGCTCCAACGCGTTCATCTCCGGCGGCACCCTGGCGAGCGTCCTGCTCGCCCTCTCCCGGCCCGTGGGCATGGCGCGCGCGGCCCGTGAGCGGCAGCGCGTGGAACCGCGCCCCAAGGGCCGTACCGTACGGGCTCCGCTGGTGGCCGCGCCGCTGCACACGCTGGGCACCTGGGGCGTACCCCTGCCGACCCTCGACTCCCAGGTGGTCGCCCGCTCGGCCGCCGGGCTGGAGCGCTACGGCCCCGACTTCCGCTACCGCCACTATGCGGGGGTCAAGCGGCTGCCGGTCGCGGTGGCCGGGGTCCTGGGCGTCGGCGGCTTCTGCGGCCTGGCCCAACTGCCGCCCGCCCGGCGCTGGCTGTCGTCCCGCCTGGCGCCGGGCCAGGGACCCACTCCCGAGCGCCGCGCCAAGAGCTGGTTCTCCGTGCGCTTCATCGGCGAGGGCGGCGGCGAACGGGTGCTCACCGAAGTGGCGGGCGGCGACCCCGGCTACGACGAGACGGCGAAAATGCTCGCCGAGTCGGCGCTGTCCCTGGCCCTGGACGAACTGCCCACCACGGCGGGACAGGTCACACCGGCGGTCGCCATGGGGTCCGTGCTCCGGGAGCGGCTGGAGCGGGCGGGGGTGACGTTCCGGGTGGTGCGGCGGGGTGTGGCCGGGGGCACCGGGAGTCGGTGACCGCCGGTACGGGGGGGCGGGGCCGGTCCGTGGCGCCCTCTGCCTTCTCCCCCGTCCTCTTCAGGCTCGCTCGTTCGTCTTCTTGAGGCTCGTTCGTCTTCTGCAGACTCGCTCGTCTTCTTCAGGCTCGTTCGCCTTCTGCAGACTCGTTCGCCTTCTTCAGGCTCGCTCGGCGCCCTGTGCCTCCGTCAGCGCCCGGCGGCACAGGGCATCGGCGGCGCGGGTGGTCTCCGGGAGCCGGTAGGTGGCCGCGAGGCGGAGAGTATAGGCGCAGGCGCGGTCCAGGGTGGTGCGGTGCCCCACGGAGACGAAGACCGGTTTGATGCCCTTCTGGGTGCGCAGGGCGCGGCCGACCTCCTCGTCGCCGTCCAGTAGGGGCGCGGTGGCGCCGCGTTCCGGGGCGGGCTGCTCGTAGCGGAAGGTGAACGGGTTCTTGGCCACCCCGATCGTGGGCAGGCCGGTGAGTACGCCGAGGTGGCTGGCGAGGCCGAAACGGCGCGGGTGGGCCAGTCCGTAACCGTCGCAGACCACCAGGTCCGGGGTGCGGGCGAGGCGGTCCAGGGCTGCCAGGACGGTGGGGATCTCCCGGAAGGCGAGCAGCCCGGGGACGTACGGGAAGGAGATCCGGCCCACGGCGGTGGCCTCGTCGACGACGGTGAGGGTGTGCGCGTCCAGGGCGACGGCCGCCGCTGCCACGATGTCGTGGTCGTCGTCGTAGGCCACGTCGACGCCTACTACGGTGCCGGTGTCGGCGCCTGTGCCTCCGCCGCTCCCACGCCCGATGTCGCTACGGCTCCCGATGCCGATGACGTCCGGTGCGGGGCCCGATGCGTCCTGCCGTACGTACGGCCGCAGGCGGTCCTGGACGGCGCGGGCCGCGGCCTCGTCGGTGGGCCAGTGGCGCAGTTCCTGGTCGCGGAAGCGCGCGTGGGCGGGCGCGGCGGGCGGCGCGCCGGCGGACGGGGCGGCAGCGGAGGGAGTCGAGGCGGAGTTCTTCATGGTGACGGCCACGCTAGCGGTATCGAACGTGGAGCGTACGCTGGTGATCATGTTCGTACTTGAGCTGACCTACATCGCACCGCTGGAGCGCGTGGACGCCGCCCTCCCCGCACACGTGGAGTGGCTGGAGGCGCACTTCGCCGCCGGGAACTTCCTGGCGTCGGGCCGCAAGGTGCCGCGCGACGGCGGGCTGATCATCGCCGCCGTCGAGGACCGTGCCACGGCCGAGAAGATCGCGGCCGAGGACCCCTTCTCCGTCGCAGGTGTGTGCGAGTACCGCATCACGGAATTCGTGGCGACCAAGGTGGCGCCCGCGCTGGAGAACTACCGCCAGCAGCTGCCCTCTTGAGGTCCTTGAGATCTGCCCGTTGAGGGTCAATTCAAGGGCTGTCGCAGCGCTTGACTGACCCCTGAGACCGTGACCTCCGCGGATGCAGCAAGGCCAGCAGTACGGCCGTCAGCACGGACAGGGCGGACAGGGCGGACAGCACCAGCAGTGCCGCCGAGAATCCGGAGTCGTACCCTCTGGACGCGACGAACGCGGTGAACAGCCCGCCGATTCCCGCCACCCCGGCCGCTTCCGATGCCTGTACGGCGGTGAGGATTCCTCCGGAAGCGGCCCCGGCGTCCTGGGGTATGACGCCTTCCAGCACCATTCCGATCAGCGATGTCGCGACCACTCCGCCGCCGATTCCGTAAAGGACCAGCCCCGGCAGGAGAGTCAGCGCCTGCGGCGACACCATTACCGCCGCCCATATCGTCAGCAGTCCCACGGCCATGACCAGAGCGCCCGCCGGGACCACTCCCCGGCCGCATCGCGCGACAAGCCTGCCGCACACCATCGACGCCACTGACGTCACTATGGCCATCGGCGTGAATTCCAGCGCGGCGGCGAGCGGGGTGAAGCCCTGTGCGCGTTGCAGATAAACGGTGAGCAGGAAGACGAATGCGCCGTTCACACCGTGGAAGCAGAGTGCGGTGGGCAATCCGAGGGAGAAACTGCGCTGTGCGAACAGGCGCGGTGGCAGCAGCGGCGCTCCTCCGGCATGCGCCGTTCGGCGCTCCCAGAGGACGAAGAGCCCCAGCACAACAGTGGCCACGAGCGCTTCGCGTACGAGCAGCGCCGACCAGCCGCGCTCGGCACCGGTGATCAGTGGGTGCAGCAGGCCGAACAGCGCGAGTCCGAGCAGCGCGGCACCGGTCGGATCCAGGGCGGTACGGGGGCGGGGCACCGTGCTCCTGGGCAGGAGGCGGGCGCCGAGGGCCGTCAGCGCGCACAGCGGGAGATTGACGAGGAGTACGGCTCGCCACCCCAGGCCCGCGATATTCCACTGCACCAGGAAGCCGCCGACGATCTGTCCGCCGATCACGCCCAGACCGATGACCGCGCCGTAAAGGCCGATGGCCCTTGCCCGTTCTTCCTCACGCGCGAAAGTTGTACGGATCAGGGCCAGTACCTGGGGCAGCATCGCGGCCGCGGCGAATCCCTGGGCTATCCGGGCGCCGATGAGTACGCCAGGGGTGAGCGCGGCAGCGCAGGCGGCCGAGGTGAGCGCGAACGCGATGACGCCGCTCACGAAAAGGCGCCTGCGCCCGAAAATATCGCCGAGGCGGCCACCCGTCACCAGACCGGTGGCGTAGGCCAGGGTGTAACCGGCGGGCACCCACTGGATATCGGCGAAGGCCGCTCCCATATCCGCCTGGATGGAAGGTGCTGCGACATTCACGATGAAGATGTCGAGGAACCCCGTGAAGGCACCGAGCAGCAGAACGGCCAGTGCCGCCCATCGACGCCTGTCCGGGGCACCGGGTTCGTCCGCATGGCCCGTACGCGCCCCCTCACACGCTGCACGCCTGCCGCCCTTTTCCACGTACTCCGGCGCTTCTTCCGTTTCCACCTGTGCTGCCTCCACCTACGACGAACCCCGTTTCGCGTGCGGGGTGTCGCGAATCCGAGCACCGCTGAATCGCCGTACAGGAAAGGCCCGTTGCATGGACGGGCGGGACGGCGTCACATCAGTCTCAAGGGGCCGGTCGTGCGGGCCAAGTTGGCATTCGTGCTGTCGCTGTGACTACCACGCTGGGAGAGCCGGAGGGTTCGGGAGGCGCTGTGGCTCGACGGGACCGAGCGCGCGCACCTGTACCGCCTGGCCGGGCACACTCCCCCGCCGGCGCTCCGCGCTCACGGAGCACACCCCTCGGACGAAGGCGGCGTTCCTGAGCGAGTCGCGCGTATCGCCGAGGAGTGGATGCCCAATCCGGCTTACGTACTTGACCGCTATTGGCGAGTGCTGAGCACGAATGAGGCAATCCGGCGGGTGTTCGGTGGTGTCCGCAGCGGGCAGAGCTGCCTGGACGGCTTTGTGGCGGGCGGTACGCCTCGCGCATCGCTGCCCGAGTGGGAGTGGGTGGCTCCTTCGCTGGTCGCCGAGTTCCGCGCGGACGCGGCGCGCTACCCGGACGACCCGGGCTTCGCGCGGATCGTTGCCCGACTGTCCCGGCAGAGCGCGGAGTTCGCGCGGTCGTGGAAGCGGCAGGAAGTGCGGGAGACGGCACTGGGCTCCAAGACTGTCGCCCATCCGTCGGCCGGGCCGCTCCGCTTCGACCGTACGACGCTGCAGCTCACCGACCATCCGGATCTGCGGCTGGTGCTGCTCAGCCCGCAGCCGGGCACCGGCACACACGAGCGGCTCGACGGGTTGCTCGCCAGGACGGTCTGAACTCCACCTGCCGTTCTTTCTCATCTCCCGTCTGCGGCAAGGGAGATGAGGCAGGTTCAGCTGCCTGCGCGCTATTAGGGCGATACGCCCTCGCGGGGGATGACTGACGCAGCAGCGGCTGCGTAAAGTTGATTGCAGCAGCGCGGTACGTTGCAAAATTACGCAACATGGAAGGGTGAGCCATGAGCGGAACGTCGAACACCTCGCATCACTCCTACATGGAAGAGGAGTTGCGCAGTCAGCCCGAGACCTGGCGTCGGGCGGCGCGGCTCGGCGCGGAGGGTGGGCCGCTGCCGGAACCAGGGCAGCGCGTCGCCGTAATCGGCTGCGGCACCTCGTGGTTCATGGCCCAGTCCTACGCGGCGCTGCGCGAGAGTGCGGGCCTGGGGGTCACGGATGCGTTCGCCGCCTCCGAGGCCGCCCTCGGCGAGGAGCGCGGGTACGACGCGGTGCTGGCGATAACGCGCTCGGGCACCACCACCGAGGTGCTGCGGGTATTGGAGGCGGTCAAGGGACGCGTGCCGACGGTGACCGTGCTCGGGGACCCCGACACTCCGGCCACGCAACTCTCCGACGCCACCGTGACCTTGCCCTTCGCCGACGAGCAGTCGGTGGTGCAGACGCGCTTCGCGACCACCGCACTGGCACTGCTGCGGGCCCATCTCGGCGAGGATCTGTCGAAGGCGGTCGAGGACGCCGAGGAGACGTTGCGCGCGGAGGTGAAACAGGAGTGGGTGTCGGCCGAGCAGTTCTCCTTCCTGGGCACGGGGTGGACGTTCGGACTGGCCAATGAGGCGGCACTCAAGATGCGGGAGGCGTCGCAGAGCTGGACGGAGTCCTATCCTGCGATGGAGTACCGCCACGGCCCGATATCCATAGCCGCGCCCGGGCGGGTCACCTGGCTCTTCGGGCAGGCGCCGGAGGGTCTGGCAGAAGAAGTCCACAAGACGGGCGCCCAGTTCGTCGCCCATGCGCGCGACCCGCTCGCCGATCTGGTGTTGGTGCAGCGCATGGCCCTGGAGCGGGCCCGCGCCAGGGGACTGAACCCGGATGCCCCGCGCAACCTGACCCGCTCGGTCATGCTCCAGACACCGCCCGCGAGCTAGACATACCCCCGGCAGCTCACAGCTCACAGCTCACAGCTCACAGCTCACAGCTCACAGCTCACAGCTCACAGCTCACAGCTCACAGCTCACAAGGGAGTCTGAATCCCATGCCCCTGGTGACCACTTCGTCGATCGTCGATGCCGCGCGCGAGGCACGGGCCGGTGCCGTGGCGTTCAACGTCATACACCTGGAGACCGCCGAGGCCCTCGTCACGGCCGCCGAGCGGACCGGCATCCCGCTCATCCTCCAGATCAGCGAGAACTGCGTGCGCTATCACGACAGTCTGCTGCCCATCACCCGTGCGACCCTCGCCCTGGCCGAGGCGTCCACCGCCCGTCTATCCGTGCACCTGGACCACATCACCGACATGGCTCTCGTACACGAGGGAGTCGACGCCGGCGCAGGTTCGGTGATGGTCGACGCCTCCGCGCTGCCGTACGAGGAGAACGTCGCGACCACCGCCGAGGTCACCGCCTGGTGCCATGAGCGGGGGGTGTACGTCGAGGCGGAGCTGGGCGAGGTGGGCGGCAAGGACGGTGTGCACGCGCCCGGGGTGCGTACCGATCCGGACGAGGCACTGGCATTCATACGGGCCACGGGCGTGGACGCGCTCGCTGTCGCCGTCGGTTCCTCGCACGCG
The DNA here is from genome assembly GCF_058245575.1 of Streptomyces sp. UF-297. Classification (NCBI taxonomy): domain Bacteria; kingdom Bacillati; phylum Actinomycetota; class Actinomycetes; order Kitasatosporales; family Streptomycetaceae; genus Streptomyces; species Streptomyces sp. UF-297. Next base: position 100,626 of record NZ_JBSIBZ010000015.1, read on the forward strand.
ATGCATGAGCGGACGGCCGTACTGGACAAGGAGTTGATCGCCGCGCTGCGCGAGCGGCTGCCGGTGCCGCTGGTGCTGCACGGCTCTTCGGGCGTACCGGACGACGAACTGCGCCGGGCGATAGCCGCCGGCATGACGAAGATCAACATATCCACGCATCTGGTCTCGGTCTTCACCCGCTCCATACGGGAGTCGCTGAGCGCGGACGCGGGGCTGGTCGACTCACGCAAGTACGTCAAGCCGGCCCGGGAGGCCGTGGCCCGGGAGGCGGCGCGCCTGCTGGAGGTACTCGGCGCTCCGGCGACGGCCCCGGGCCGGTCCGCGCCGGCACACGGACTCCCCGATCAGCACGGCCCTCGGACGTACGACTCCCAGCCCAAGTAGCTTCAGTGGCCTCAGGAATTAGGCTCGCGCCATGAAGCGCCATGAACGGATGAATGCCCTGCTCGAACTGCTCGGTGAGCGGGGCCGGGTGGAGGTCGAGGAGGCCGCGACGGCGCTGGAGGTCTCGGCGGCGACGATGCGGCGCGACATGGACACCCTGGCCGAGCAGCAGTTGCTGACCCGCACCCGGGGCGGGGCGGTGCTCGGTTCGGTCACGTACGACCTGCCCATCCGGTACAAGCACGCACACCGTGCCGATGAGAAGGAAGCGGTGGCACAGGCCGCGGCGAAGCTGGTCGGGCGCGGCGATGTCGTCGGGCTGAGCGGTGGCACGACGACCACCGGTATCGCGCGGGTGCTGGCGACCCGTCCCGATTTCGCGGAGGCCGGGCCGCAGCCGCACCTGACCATCGTCACCAATTCCCTCAACATCGCCAATGAGTTGGCGGTGCGTCCACAGATCAAGATCGTACTGACGGGAGGTGTTGCCCAGTCCCGGTCCTTCGAGCTGGTGGGGCCGTTCAGCGAGTTGGTGTTGCAGCAGGTCTCGCTGGATATCGCGTTCATCGGCGCCAATGGTGTCGATCCGGTGACAGGGGCCACGGTGCACGACGAGGCGGAGGCCCGGGTCAATCGCCTTATGGCCGAACGTGCCCGGCGCGCAGTGATCGTCGCGGACTCCTCGAAGGTCGGCCGGCGCTGCTTCGCCCGGGTCGGCGACACCGACGTCTTCGACACCCTCATCACGGACCACAAAGCGCAGCCGTCCGCGCAACGCGAGTTCACCGAGCTCGGCCTGCGGGTGATCACGGCCGGTGCCGGGGGGTGAGAGGGCGCCCAGCTGAGCGGGGGCGCGGTGCCCAGCATGTCCATCGTCATCGGCGCTCCTCCCCCGTCAGACGAGGACGGCGAGGTCGAGGCGCTGGAGGCGTGCGGGGTCGGCGATCACGTCGTACGCGGTGATCACGCCATCGTCGATGGTGAAGGTGAGCGCGAAGAGAAGGCGGCCGCGCGGAGCGACGATGAGGCCCACCCTGCCGTCGACCAGCGCCAGTTCGGCCAGTCGGGACCGGCGGGAGAAGGCGACCGTGCCCTGGGCCACGGCCCGGGCACCGCGTACCTCCGTCGCTCCGCCCGGCGGCAGGGCTGCGGGGTCGGCGCGGCGCACGACGTCAGGGGCCAGCACCGCGAGGATCGCGGCGAGGTCACCGGCCCTCGCGGCGGAGAGGAAGGCCGCTACGACCTCACGGTGCCGGGCGAGTTCGGCCGCGGGGACCACGGGGGTGCCCTGGACCTTGTGGCGTGCGCGACTGGCGAGCTTCTTCGTGGCGACCGGGGTGCGTGCCACGATGGGCGCGATCTCCTTGAACGGCACGGCGAACATGTCGTGCAGCACCAGCGCGATCCGTTCCACGGGCTCCAGCGTGTCCAGCACCACCAGGAGCGCGTCGCTGACCGAGTCGGCCAGCAAGGCCTCGTCTTCCGGACGGCTCCCCCGAGCGGCGTCCGGGACCTCGTCGAGCACGTCCTGCTCGGTCAGGTCTTCCCTTCGTGACCTGCGAGAACGGAGCATGTCCAGGCAGATGCGCGTCACCACGGTCCGCAGCCAGCCGGCGAGGTTGTCCACATCGCCGATGTCGATGCGGCTCAGGCGGAGCCATGTCTCCTGTACGGCGTCTTCGGCCTCGTCCACCGAGCCGAGCATCCGGTAGGCCACCGCGCGCAGCTGACCGCGCTGCGCCTCGAAACGTTCCGCGGGCCCCTGACGATCGTCCACCGGTCACCTTTCTCCGTTCTGCTCCGTCACCTCTCATGACGAACGCGACGCAACCGAAGTGACAGGAGATATCGATGGCGTCCTTGCTGCACCTGGATTCCAGTGCCCATCGTTGCGACGAGTCGGTCAGCAGGCAGCTGACCGCGCTGTTCGCGGACACCTGGCGGGCCGTCAACGGCCCGGCCGGATATCGCTACCGTGACCTGGCCGCCGACCCCGTCCCCCCGCTGGATACCGCCTACTGCTCGCTCGGCCGACGGCTGGAGAAGCACGGCCTCGTCCCGCCGTCCGCAGTGGACGCGCTGACCGAGGGTCCGGCCGAGAGCCGGGCGTGGGCGCTGACCCGCCCGCTGATCACCGAGCTGCTGCAGGCCGACACGGTGGTGATCGGGGCCCCGATGTACAACTACTCGATCGCCGCCGCACTCAAGGCCTGGATCGACCGGGTGAGCTTCCCCGGCGCGTTCACCGACCCGGACACCGGGCACGGTCTGCTGCGGGGTACGAGGGTCGTGGTGATCAGTACGCGGGGCGGCGCCTACGGTCCGGGCACCCCGCACGAGGCATGGGACTTCCAGACCCCCTACCTGCGGGCGTACTTCGCAAAGCAGGGGGTCGAGGAGGAGGACATACGCTTCGTCAGCGCCGAGATGACCATGGCCGCTCTGGTCCCGCACCTGGCCCGCTTCCAGCCGCTGGCGGCGAACTCGCTGGCAGCGGCACGAGCCGAGGTGACCACGCTGGCGTCCGCCCGGCCGCCGGTCCGGGCAACGTCGTGAGGAGAGCACGTAGCTCGGGCCTGTCGTCAACGTCCCGTCGTTCGCCCGGAGGGCGGGCCTGGCGGCGTCTGGTGCACTCCGCTGGTGCACTCCGCTCGCTTCGCGAGCTGCGTCTCGGCTCTTTGCATCGTTCTACGGATGCCGAGCGCTCTCGCAAGGCGGAGGGTCGCCGGGTTGTACCGGGGCGAGCCCGACAACGCGGCGAGCGTGCGTGCCAGGCGTCGCCAGGCGGCAGACGGGACGTTGACGACAGGCCCCAGGAAAGCGCCTCACGAAGGGAGCGCCTGCCTCGTGTGGCTGGTGCTCACGTCAGCGAAGGGACGCCGAGGGCTTTCGTCCGAGGTCCGCCTGCGCGCCCTGCCCGCTCAGGGAAGCCGTCCCACTGCCGGGGTTGCCGCCGCCGGCGGGAGTGGGCGCGGGGACCGGGAGGCGGGTCGCGAGGTGGAGCCGGACGGTTCCGGCCCAGGTGAGGGCCGCACCCAGGAGGTGGAGGATGACGACCAGTTCGGGAAGGCCGGTCACGGACTGGACCAGGCCGATCAGACCCTGGGCAAGGACGATCGCGAGCAGGATGCCGGCTCGCTTACGCGCCGGACCGGGGTGGTTCTTGGGCAGGGTGGCCAGGAGGTAGCCGATCAGGGCGAGGGCCGCCGCGCCGAGGACGCCGTGCAGCGTGGTGACGAAGACCCAGTTGAAGGGCATCCGCTGCACGTCGGAGGAGTCACCTGCGTGCGGTCCGGATCCGGTGACCAGAGTGCCCACCACGACCAGCAGTGATGTCACCACCAGCAGCAGGGTCGATGCGGTGCGGCAGCGCTGGGGCAGGGGTGCCGGCTGGTGCGGTCCGGCGGCCTGTTCGCGGCGGACCCGGTCCCAGGTGATCACGGCCGTGGCGAGCAGCATCATCGCGGCGAGGAGGTGCGCGGCGACGACGTACGGGCTCAGTCGCATCCATACGGTGATGCCGCCGACCACGGCGTTCAGGACGACGATCCAGAACTGCGCCCAGGCGCCCCGGAGCACGGCCCGGGAGGGCTTGCTCTGCAGCCGGGCCGCGATGATGACCCAGCCGACGATCACGCAGATCACGGAGGTGAGCATCCTGTTGCTGAACTCGATCACACCGTGCAGGCCCATCTCCGCCGTGGGCGCCAGGGTCTCCGCCGTACACATCGGCCACTCCGTGCAGCCGAGTCCGGACCCCGTGACCCGGACGACGCCGCCGGTCACGACGATGCCGATGCCCGCCAGGACCGAGGCGACCGACGCCATGCGGACGCTCCTCGGCCCGAGCGAATACCGTGCGGCCAGCCAGGAGAAAGGTGTGTGCACCGTCGGCCTTCCCTGATTCGTGGATGCGCCGGAACCGGGGATCGCCAAAGGCACCGGATCCGCTGCGCAATGCGGCCCGGTCAGCCTACGCCGCGCCCCGAAGCCGTCGAACGGGTGGTCGGGTCAGGTGCGTTGCGCAGGGTCCGGCGGCGCCGTGAAGCGTTCGCGCAGGGCGGCCAGGCCGGTGCTGTAGACGCCGTCGCCGAAGAGTTGCTCGATCCGGGCCGCGGTGTCGTCCGTCGCCTGGTACGTGCCGACCCAGCGGACCTCCGCGCCCTGCGGGTGCGGATGGACGGACAGGGTGGCTTCGTAACCGGTGATGGCCATGCCGGGGGCCTGGAAGCCATAGCGGTAGGAGCGGCCCGCGTGATCCTTGGCCAGCAGTTCTTCGCGCGCCACGACCACGCCGTCGTGCTCGAAGGTCCGCACCGCGCCCGGGGTTTCGGCGTCGCCCTCGATGGTCGACGGCGGTACGAGAGGGTGCCAGTCGGGGAAGGTGCCGAAGTCGCCGATCACCTGCCAGACCTCGTCGGGCGTGGCGGGCAGCACGGCGGTACGGACGAGGGTCTGCGCGGTGGCGGTCACCAGGCGCCGTCCCCGCGCAGTACGGCGTCGGCGCCGCCGTCGATGAAGACGACCTGGCCCGTGACATGGGTGTTCTCGGGGGAAGTGAGCCAGGTCAGCAGGGGCGCGATCTGCTCGGGCCTGGCGTGGCCGTGCAGCGGCATCGGGACGTGGGTGTCCACGACCTCGCGCATCGCGGGGTCGTGGAGCATGCCCTCGGTCATGGGGGTGAGGACGGTGCCGGGAGCGATGGCGTTGAGCGGGATGCCCGCTCCTGCCCAGGCTTCGGTGACGGCGGTACGGCGCACCCAGCGGACGAGGGCGTTCTTGGAGGAGCCGTAGATCCCGTACCCCTCGCCGCGGTCCACGGCGGCCTGGGCGGCGGCGACCGCGGCGTCCTCGTCGCCGTCGAGGGCGGCCTGGATGACGGCCGGGTCGCCGGGGTGCACCGAGGCGACGGAGGCGATGACGGCGGCCCGCGGGTCGCTGCCGGCGGCCAGCAGCGGGCGCAGGCCCTCCAGGGTGGCCAGGGCGCCGAAGTAGTTGACCTTGACGGTGAGCGGGTCAAAGCCGGCCAGTCCGGCCCCGGCGATCACCGCGTCCAGACGGCCGCCGGTCAACTCCCGGGCGCGGTCGACCAGTTCCCCGCGCCCTTCGGCGGTGGCGAGGTCGGCGTGGATGTCGGCGTCCTTGAGGTCGGCGCCGATCACGGTGTGGCCCCGCTCACGGAGGTGGGCGGCGGTGGCCCTGCCGATGCCGGAGGCCGCTCCGGTGACGAGATAGGTACGGGACATGCCCGGCTCCTTCGCTGTCGCGTGGTGCGCTCAACATACGCTTTTTTGGCACGCCATGCCAGAAATTATTTCCGCGCCGGCCACGCCCCCCGTGGCAGAGTGAGCAGTCGGGATGAAGAAGGACGGAGGGACCGGGACCTCCAGCGCAACGGCGAGGAGAGACGTCGATGGCAGCAACGCGGGGCCGCCCCTCGCTGACCGAGCGGCGGCGGCAGCAGACCCGTCTGGAGATCGCGGAGGCCGCGGCCACGCTGTTCGCCGGGCGCGGGTACGAGGAGACGACGGTCGAGGACATCGCCTCGGCGGCCGGTATTTCGCTGCGTACCTTCTACCGCTACTGCCCGGCCAAGGAGGACGCCCTCGGCCCCCTCCTGACCTCGGGCGTCGCCCAGCTGGTCGGTGAGATCGCCGCCCGTCCCGCCGACGAGCCCCTCGGCACTGCGGTGGCCGCCGCCTTCTCGGGGACGACCGCCGAGCGGCGGCTGTCGGACGCCGGGCGGGCACGCGACCTGATCCGCGTCATGGGCACCGTCCCCGCGATCCGCACCCGCTGGCTCGCGGCCGGGCGGGAGATGCAGGACCAGCTCGCCCCGGTGCTCGCGCCGCGCACGGGCAAGCCCGCCGACAGCCTGGAGACGCGCCTGCTCGCCACCTCACTGATCACCGCGCTGTCCGTGGCGATGGAGCAGTGGGCCTGGCAGGAGAGCGAGACCCCCGGCATCGAGGAACTCACCTCCCGCGCCATGGATTTCCTTCGCCTGAACGATTTCTGACGAGAGGTCAGGTCGCAGCGCGGGAGCGGGCCGACGCCGCCGGCTGTGCCCCGTACACCGGCCGGGGCGGCTCGGCGGCGGCGAGCAGCTCACGGGCCGCCTCCCCCGCCTGCTCCGGGCTCCATCGGGCCCCCTTGTCGGCGCTCGGCCCGGGGCGCCAGCCCTCCATCACGGTGATACGGCCACCCTCGGCCTCGAAGACCCGCCCGGTGACGCCTTCCGAGGCGGCCGACCCGAGCCAGACGACCAGCGGTGAGACGTTCTCGGGGGCCATCGCGTCGAAGGCGCCGTCCGCCGGTGCGGCCATGGTCTGTGCGAAGGTCCGCTCGGTCATACGGGTACGGGCGGCCGGTGCGATGGCGTTGACGTGGATGCCGTAGCGGCCCAGCTCGGCGGCCGAGACCAGGGTCAGCCCGACGATGCCCGCCTTGGCCGCGGAGTAGTTGCCCTGCCCGACGCTCCCCAACAGCCCTGCTCCTGAACTGGTGTTGACGATGCGCGCGACGGACCTGCGCCCCTCCTTGGCCTGCGCGCGCCAGTGCGCCGCGGCGTGCTGGAGCGGGAGGAAGTGCCCCTTGAGGTGGACGCGCACCACCGCGTCCCACTCGTCCTCCGTCAAGTTGACCAGCATGCGGTCGCGCAGAAAACCCGCGTTGTTCACCAGGGTGTCCAGCGCTCCATAGGTGCCCAGGGCGGTGGCGACGAGGGAGGCCGCGCCTGCCGTCGTGGCGATGTCGCCGGTGTGGGCGACCGCCTCGCCGCCTGTCGCGCGGATCTCGCGTACGACCTCGTCGGCGGGGCCCGGGCCCGATCCAGCGCCGTCCGGCCCGACGCCCAGGTCGTTCACGACGACCTGGGCGCCCGCGGCGGCGAAGGCGAGGGCGTGCGCACGCCCCAGTCCGCGGCCCGCGCCGGTGACGGCGACCACGCGCCCCTCGCACAGCCCGCCTCGCCGGGCGTTCGCGTCACTCATCTCAACTCTCCTCATCGGTACGGGTGTTACGGTCCACGGCCGCTTCCCCTGCGCCCCCTCCGCTCACCGCGTCCGCGTTCGCCGCGTCCAGGAAGGCGGGCCGCTCCCCGCCCCCGTGCACCAGCAGGCTCGCGCCGCTCACGTACGCCGACAGGTCACTGGCCAAGAAGGCGCAGGCCGCGCCGATTTCGTCCGGCACCGCGAGCCGCCCGAGCGGGACGGTGCGCTGCACGGCCTCGATGCCGCGCTCGTCCCCGTAGTGCAGGTGGGCGAGTTCGGTGCGGACCATGCCCAGGACCAGGGTGTTGACGCGGATGTGCGGTGCCCACTCCACGGCCATGGTGCGGGCGAGGTTCTCCAGTCCGGCCTTGGCGGCGCCATAGGCGGCCGTGCCGGGCGAGGGCCGGGTTCCGCTCACGCTGCCGACCATGATGATCGAGGCGCCCGCGGCCGGTACCGGGGGCTGGGTCATCACCTCGTGGGCGGCGAGCGAGGTGGTCAGCGGGGTGATCAGGTTCAGTTCCACGGTCCGGGCCGCCCGTCCTGGTGTGGAGTCGGCCAGGGTGCGGTACGGGGTGCCGCCCGCGTTGTTGACGAGGGTGTCCAGGCGGCCGTGTTCGGCGCGTACACGGCGCAGGAAGGCGGCGGTCGCGGCGGGATCGCGCAGGTCGACCGGCTCGAAGCGGGCCGCGTGGCCCGCTGCCTCCACGGGGCGCTCCGGGGGTCGGCGGGCGCAGACGACGACCTGCGCGCCGGCCGTCAGCAGGGTGCGCGCGATGCCCGCGCCGACCCCGCGGGTGCCGCCGGTGACCACCGCGACGCGTCCGGACAGATCGATGCTGAGCGCCAATGGGCACCTCCCGCAGCGCGCCTCGCGCTGCTACCTTCTCAACCGACAGCGCCTAACAAACGTTTGGTGGAAAGGTAGCTGATCCGCTCATGGGTGTCTGCACCACGCGCCCCCAAGAGGGCATCACACAGGTCACCGTCGACTTCCCACCGGTCAACGCCCTTCCCGTACAAGGCTGGTACGACCTGGCCGACGCCCTACGGGAGGCCGGCCGCGACCCGGACACCCGCTGCGTGGTCCTCACCGCCGCCGGGCGCGGCTTCAACGCGGGCGTCGACATCAAGGAGATGCAGCAGACCCCCGGGCACTCCGCGCTGATCGGCGCCAACCACGGCTGCTACCAGGCCTTTTCGGCCGTCTACGACTGCGAGGTGCCGGTGGTGGCCGCCGTACACGGCTTCTGCCTGGGCGGCGGGATCGGACTGGTGGGCAACGCGGACGCGATCGTGGCCGGTGACGACGCGACCTTCGGACTGCCGGAGCTGGACCGTGGCGCGCTGGGCGCGGCCACCCATCTCGCCCGGCTCGTCCCCGCCCATCTGATGCGCACGCTGTACTACACCTCACGCACCGTCACGGCCCGCGAGCTGCACCGCCACGGATCGGTGTGGGAGGTGGTGCCGGCCGAGCGGGTCCTGCCCGCCGCACTCGCGCTGGCGGGCGAAATCGCCTCCAAGGACGGCTACTTGCTGCGTATGGCCAAGGCCGCCATCAACGGCATCGACCCGGTCGACGTCCACCGCAGCTACCGCTTCGAGCAGGGCTTCACCTTCGAGGCCAACCTCAGCGGCGTCGCCGACCGGATACGCGACACCTTCGGTTCCGACGGCAGAAGGCCGCCTGCGGACACCAACACCCCTCAAACACCCGGGCCTTGAAGGAGGAACTGCTGTGCGCGACAAGACCATGACGGCCGATCAGGTCGTGGCCCGGCTGGAGAGCGGTATGACCATCGGCATCGGCGGCTGGGGTTCCCGGCGCAAACCGATGGCGCTGGTACGGGCGATCCTGCGCTCCGACCTGACGGATCTGACGCTGGTGTCCTACGGCGGTCCGGACGTGGGACTGCTGGCCGCCGCGGGCAAACTCCGCAAGCTGGTCACCGCCTTCGTCACCCTCGACTCGATCCCCCTGGAGCCGCACTTCCGGGCCGCCCGCGAGCGCGGCGGCCTCGAACTGACCGAGCTGGACGAGGCGATGTTCATGTGGGGCCTGACGGCCGCGGGCCAGCGGCTGCCGTTCATGCCCGTACGCTCCGGACTCGGCTCGGACGTGCTGCGGGTCAACCCCTGGCTGCGTACCGTGACGTCGCCGTACGAGGACGGGGAGGAACTGGTCGCGGCGCCCGCGCTGCGCCTGGACGCCGCACTGGTGCATCTGAACCGGGCCGACGCGTACGGAAACGGCCAGTACCTGGGCCCCGACCCGTACTTCGACGACCTCTTCTGCCAGGCCGCCGATGCCGCGTACCTCTCCTGCGAGCGGATCGTGGACGGCGCGCGGCTGCTCCAAGAGGGCGCCGCACAGACGCTGTTGGTCGCGAGGGCGTTCGTCACCGGGGTGGTGGAGGCGCCGCACGGCGCGCACTTCACCTCCTGCGTACCGGATTACGGGCGGGACGAGGCGTTCCAGCGGGAGTACGCGCGGGCGGCGGCGGACCCCGGGCAGTGGGCGGCCTTCGTCGAGCGTTTTCTGTCGGGCGGGGAGAAGGAGTACCAGGCGGCAGTGGCGGAGTTCCGGGCGGCAGTGGCGGATTTCCGGGCAGCGGCGGAAGCGAAGGCGAAGGCAGAGGCGGACGGGCCTGGTCAGAAAGCTGCGCAGCCCGCCGTGCGGAAAGGGCCGCGATCATGACGGTGACCAGGGCCGAATACTGTGTCGTGGCGTGCGCCGAGGCCTGGCGCGGCGCGGGCGAGATTCTCGCGAGCCCCATGGGCACCATTCCCTCCATCGGCGCCCGGCTGGCCAAGCTCACCTTCTCCCCCGACCTGCTGCTGACCGACGGCGAGGCGCTGCTGATCGGCGACGTCCCGGCGGTCGGCGCCACGGCCGAGGTGACCGAGGGGTGGCTGCCCTACCGTCAGCATCTGGCGCTGGTGGCCACGGGGCGTCGGCAGGTGATGATGGGCGCGAGCCAGATCGACCGGCACGGCAACCAGAACATCTCCTGCATCGGAGCGTGGGAGCAGCCCCGCCGCCAGCTGCTCGGAGTACGGGGCGCGCCCGCCAACACCCTGAACAATCCCACCAGTTACTGGATTCCGCGGCACTCCCCCAGGTCGTTCGTGGAGCGGGTCGACATGGTCTGCGGCGTCGGCCACGACCGGGCCGCCGCGGCCGGACCGTCCGCGACGCGCTTCCACAGCATCCGCGAGGTCATCAGCGACCTGGGCGTCTTCGACTTCGCCACACCGGACCGTTCCCTGCGCATCCGCACCCTGCACCCGGGAGTGACGATGGATCAGGTCACGGCGGCCACGGGCTTCGCACTCCCGGTACCACAGGACGTACCGCGCACCCGGGAGCCCTCGGCAGCCGAACTCCGCCTGATCCGCGAACACCTCGACCCGTCCGGGCTGCGCGAGAAGGAAGTACGCCCATGAGGACCGCGCTCACCGAACTGGTCGGCGTGCGCTACCCGTTGGTCCAGACGGGAATGGGCTGGGTCGCCGGCCCCCGGCTGGTCTCCGCCACGGCCGCTGCGGGAGCGCTGGGCATTCTGGCCTCGGCCACCATGACCGTACGGGAGCTGCGGGAGGCCGTACGAGAGGTCAAGTCCCGTACCCCGCAGCCGTTCGGGGTGAATCTGCGGGCGGATGCGCAGGACGCCGGGGAGCGGGTGCAGGTCATCATCGAGGAGGGGGTACGGGTCGCCTCCTTCGCGCTGGCGCCCTCCCGTGAGCTGATCGCCCGGCTCAAGGACGCGGGGGTGGTGGTGATCCCCTCCATCGGCGCGCGGCGGCACGCGGAGAAGGTCGCCGCCTGGGGCGCGGACGCGATCGTCGTACAGGGGGCGGAGGGCGGCGGACACACCGGAGAGGTGGCCACCTCCGTGCTGCTCCCCCAGGTCGTGGACGCGGTGGAGATTCCCGTGATCGCGGCCGGCGGCTTCCACGACGGGCGCGGCCTGGTGGCCGCCCTGGCCTTCGGCGCCTCCGGGGTCGCGATGGGCACCCGTTTCCTGCTCACCTCCGACAGCACCGTGCCGGACGCGGTCAAGGCGCGCTATCTGGCGGCCTCCGTCAACGACATCACCGTGACGCGGGCGGTCGACGGGCTGCCGCACCGGATGCTCCGTACCGAACTGGTCGCCTCGCTCGAACGGTCGGGGCGCGCGACGGCTCTCCTGCGGGCCGTACGGCATGCGGCGGCGCTGCGCAGGCAGTCGGGCTCTGGCTGGATTCGGATGGTGCGTGACGGCCTGTCCCTCAAGCACGGACGGGATTTGACGTGGAGTCAGGTCCTGATGGCGGCCAACACCCCGATGATGCTGCGGGCTTCGATGGTCGAGGGGCGGCCGGACCGCGGGGTGATGGCCGCCGGTCAGGTGGCGGGGGTGATCGAGGATCTGCCGTCGTGCGCGGAGCTGGTGGAGCGGATCATGGCGGAGGCGTACGGGACGCTGGGCCGCCTCCCCGCGCCCGTGCCGTGTGCTACTCCCCCCGCGGCGCTGCGCCCGTCGGAAGGGTGAAGCGCACCTCGAATCCCCCGTCGGGCCGCGCCCCGGCGGACAGCTCACCGCCGCAGACCCTGACGCGTTCGCGCATACCGATCAGCCCGGGCCCGGAGCCCGTAAAGGACACGGCCGTCGCCTTCTTGCCCTCGTCCCGTACGACGACACACAGGCGGTCCGGCAGATACCCGATGCTCAGCTCGGCCCCCGCCCGCCCCGCGTGCTTGATCACATTGGTCAGCGCCTCCTGGATCACGCGGTACGCACACAGTTCGAGCCCTGGCGCGAGCCGCCTGGGAACGCCTTCCCTACGGACGCGCACCGCGACTCCGGCGCCCCTGACCCGCTCGACGAGGTCGTCGATCTGGCCGAGCCCCGGCAGCGGGCTCAGCGGTGGCGCGGAGCTGTCGTGCTCGGCGAGATCCAGGCGCAGTGCGCTCAGCAGCCGGCGCAGCTCGCTCAGCGCGCCGCGGCTGACATCAGCGATGGCGGTCAGCGCGGCCCGCGCGGCCCTGGGGTCGCTGGCGAAGACATAGGCGGCCAGTCCCGCCTGCACGGAGATGACGGACAGATGGTGGGCGACCACGTCGTGCAGTTCGCGGGCGATCCGCACCCGCTCGTCCACTACGGCGTGCCTGGCCCGGTCCCCCTGTTCGTGCGTCGGCCGCCGCGCCAGCCGGGCCAGCTCGGCGTTGCGCTGGGCCAGAGTGCGCTGCGTACGGCCGAAGAAGAGGCAGACGCCGGGGAGGCCGACCGCCTGGATGACGACCAGGGCCAGCGGCAGCCGCATGGAGATGCCGCTCAGGAGGAGGACGGCCACGGCCGGCAGCGCCCCGGCCAGCGCGCGGCGCAGCGGGCCCCGCCCGGCCAGGCTCACCAGCGCGATCGGCGGGGCCCACCAGTTCAGTGCGGGCTGGTACCCGGCGGCGAGGTAGGTGGTGCAGGCCGCGCAGGAGGTGAGCAGTACGGTCATCGGCGCGATCCGGCGCGCCGCGAGCGGGAGCGCCGTCAGGCCGGTGAGGAGGTAGGCCCAGACGTCGTACGGGGCCCAGCCCGGCGGATGGTCCTGGTTCCCCGTGACCCACCCGCTCGCCGCGAGGCCGACGGCGAGCGCGATGTCCAGGGCACGCCGCAAGGGAACTGATCTGGTCCGCATCGAAGGACGTTAGGGCCGCCCGCGCCGCGCGTCGTCAACCGCACGGTTGATCCCTGGCCTCAACCGCTCGCGGTAGACACCATTCCTCTTTGCGGCAGGGGTTGCACGACACCGGCCGGCCGGGTCGGCAAGACTGCCGGACCAGTGGCCTTCGGGGACTCGCCGGACGTACCGCCGGGTACCCCGGGGCTGATATTTCGCGGGCGGGGAGGGAGAATGTGACGCGCGGGGGCAGTTGTCCATCGGGGGAGCATCGGGGGAAAGTGATGCGAAAGTTGATTGCCGCGAGCGTGGCGGCAGTGGCGCTCAGCGGTTCCATCGGCCTGGCCACGGCCGCGGAGGCGGCCGCCGGGGGGGGGGGGGGGGGCCCGCCGCGGCGGGCCCGCCGCGCTGTGTGAAGGTGGTGAAGTACTACACCCAGCAGCACCACCGCTACGTACGCCTGAAGAACCTGTGCGCCAAGCGCGACGCCTGCTACGCCATCGTCATCTCGGGGCGTCCCGACCCGCGCGGCAGGCTCGCCAAGGGCGCGACGAAGGATGTCCGCTACGGGACGGACCGGGGGCCGCGGGCCACGTACGTCAAGACCGTGGCGTGCTGAGGGGCACCGCACGCTGAGGCGGCCGCGGCCCCGGTGGGCCGCGGCGACCATCCCGATACGCGTGCGGATCATCGGGCCCTCCCCAGGCCGCGCGCTCCGGTCCCCCGCAGCCATCGCCGCTCAGTACGGGCCCGGCGCCGCGGACCTCTCACCCGGTGGCCGCTCCGAGACGCAGCCGAGACAGATCCCGGTCGCAACTAGGCGCCAGACAACCTCAGTTGACCTGGAAGCGGTCGCCCCTCACAGCCGCTCGATGATCGTGACATTCGCCTGTCCGCCGCCCTCGCACATCGTCTGGAGTCCGTAGCGCCCGCCCGTGCGCTCCAGCTCGTGCAGCAGTGTGGTCATGAGGCGGGCGCCGGTGGCTCCCAGCGGGTGGCCCAGCGCGATGGCCCCGCCGTTGACATTGACCCGCTCCGGGTCGGCGCCGGTCTCCTTCAGCCACGCCAGCACCACCGGCGCGAACGCCTCGTTGATCTCCACCAGGTCGATGTCGCCGATGCGCAGCCCGGTCCGCTCCAGCGCGCAGGCGGTGGCGGGGATGGGCGCGGAGAGCATCCGGATCGGGTCCTCCCCGCGCACGCAGAGGTGGTGGATGCGGGCGCGCGGGGTCAGCCCGTGGTCGCGTACGGCGCGTTCACCGGCCAGCAGCAGGGCCGCGGCGCCGTCGGAGACCTGCGAGGAGACCCCGGCCGTCAGCCTGCCGCCCTCGACGACGGGCTTGAGCGCGGCCAGCTTCGCCGCCGAGGTGTCCCTGCGCGGCCCCTCGTCCACCATCACCTCCCCGTAGGGCACGGTCTCGCGCGCGAAACGTCCCTCGTCGATCGCGCGGACCGCGCGCCGGTGCGAGCCGAGCGCGTACTCCTCCATGTCGCCGCGCGAGATGCCCCAGGTGTCCGCGATGAGTTCGGCGCCGTGGAACTGGTTGACGGGCGCGTCGCCGTAGCGGGCCCGCCAGCCCGCGCTGCCCGCGAACGGGCCCTGGGTCAGCCCCAGCGGCGCCGCGGCCTGCCGGCCGGCGAAGGCGATCGGGACCATCGACATGTTCTGCACCCCGCCCGCCACCACCAGGTCCTGGGTGCCGGACAGCACGCCCTGCGCCGCGAAGTGGATCGCCTGCTGCGAGGAGCCGCACTGGCGGTCCACGGTGACGCCCGGCACCTCTTCGGGGAGCCCGGCCGCCAGCCAGCTGGTGCGCGCGATATCGCCCGCCTGCGGCCCTACGGCGTCCAGGCAGCCGAAGACCACGTCCTGGACCGCGGCCGGGTCCACCTCCGTACGGTCCATCAGCGCCCTGAGGATGTGGGCGCCGAGGTCGGCGGGGTGCACGGCGGCCAGCCCGCCGTTGCGCCGCCCGACCGGGGTGCGGATCGCGTCGATGAGGTAGGCCTCGGCCATATCGGTCAACTCCCTTGTTGTCAGGGGCTCCTGTGTCCCCGCCCTGGTGTCATGCGCGTACGGCGACCCCGTCCAGGACCATCGAGAGGTACTGCCGGGCGATCTCCTCGGGGCTGTGTTCGCCGCCCGGCCGGTACCAGCTCGCGGCGACCCAGACGGTGTCGCGTACGAAGCGGTAGGTGAGCCGGATGTCGAGATCGGCGCGGAAGACCCCCTCGGCCACCCCGCGCTCCAGCGTGCCGAGCCAGGCCTGCTCGAACTTGCGCTGGGAATCGGCGAGATAGCCGAAGCGGGGCAGCGCGGACAGCTGCCTGGACTCCTTCTGGTAGATGGCGACGGCGGCACGGTGCCGGTCGATCTCCCGGAAGGACTCGGTGACCAGGGCTTCGATGGTCTCCCGGGGGCCGTGGCCGGCGGCGAGCACGGCGTCGTAGCCGGCCCACAGCTCCTCCAGGAAGGTCGACAGGATCTCGTCGACCATCGACTCCTTGGAATCGAAGTGGTAGTAGAGGCTGCCGGCGAGCAGCCCGGCCGCGTCCGCGATCCTGCGTACGGTGGTGGCGTTGTAGCCCTGGGCGGCGAACACCTCCGCCGCGGTGTCCAGCAGTTCGCGGCGGCGGTGCGCCGAAGCGCTCATGGCTGTGTTCCTGGGTGATTTCGCTGTGGGCACCACGCCATTGTCACCTCGCTGCGGCCGGCCCCGGTCACGCCCGCTGGCTGCTGACCGACACGACCTCGCCGGTCATGTACGAGGAGTAGCCGCTGGCCAGGAAGACGATGACATTGGCCACCTCCCACGGCTCGGCGCCCCGCCCGAAGGCCTCGCGGGCGGCCAGCCGCGCCAGCAGTTCGTCGGAGGTGACCTTGGCCAGGTGCGGGTGCGGGGCCAGGCTCGGCGCCACGGCGTTGACACGCGCCCCGTAGTCGGCGGCCTCGACGGCGGCACAGCGGGTCAGCGCCATCACGCCTGCTTTGGCCGCGGCGTAGTGGGCCTGGCCGCGCTGGGCCCGCCAGCCCACCACCGAGGCATTGTTGACGATCACGCCGCCCTGCCCGCGGGCCTTCATGCGGCGCAGCGCGGCGCGGGTGCAGCGGAAGGTGCCGTTGAGGGTGACGTCGAGGACGGCGTCCCACTGGGCGTCGGTCATCTCCACGAGGTCGGCGGTGCCGCCGAGACCGGCGTTGTTGACGAGGATGTCCAGCCGCCCGTGCCGCTCCTCCGCGAGGTCGAACAGGGCCTGCACCTGGCGCTCTTCGGTGACATCGCAGGGCAGCGCGGCGACCTGCGGCGCCCCGAACTCCCCTGCCAGCCGCTCCTCGTACTCCTTCAGGCGGCGGGCGTGGGTGTCGGACAGCACGACGCGCGCGCCCTCTTCGAGCAGCCTGCGGGCGGTGGCACTGCCGATACCGGCGCCCGCCGCGGCGGTGACGACGGCGCTGCGGCCCGCGAGAAGTCCGTGCCCGGGGACGTACGAAGGAGCGTACGGCGCTTCCTGCGCAGTCACGTACGGGGTTGTGGGCGACGGGAGTTGGGGCTCCTCGGGCGGTGCGTGGACGCGCGGAGGAACGTTCGCGGGCTTCTCGCTCGTCATGGCCGTACGGTAACCTACCTAACACTTGTTAGGGAACCTCGCACGGAAGCCGACGCCCAGCCGCCGGACGCCGACCGCAGAGAGGCCGCTCGCCGATGGATCTCGAACACACCGCGCAGGACGAGGAGTTCAGACTCCAGGCGCGCGACTGGCTCACCCGGCACGTACCGGCCGACCCGCTGCCCTCCCTGGAGACCGCCGAGGGCTTCGCCGCGCACCGCGTGTGGGAGCGCCAACTGGCCGCGGACAGCTGGTCGGTGGTGTCCTGGCCGCGCGAGTACGGCGGGCGGGGCGCCTCGCTCGTGCGCTGGCTGATCTTCGAGGAGGAGTACTACGCGGCGGGCGCTCCCGGCCGGGTCTCCCAGAACGGCATCAGCCTGCTGGCCCCCACCCTCTTCGCGTACGGCTCGCCCGCCCAACTCGCCCGCGTACTGCCGCCGATGGCGCGCGGCGAGGTGATCTGGGCGCAGGCCTGGTCCGAGCCCGGCGCCGGCTCCGATCTCGCCGCGCTGCGCTCGAGCGCCCGGCGCACCGACGGGGGCTGGCTGCTGAACGGCCTGAAGACCTGGTCCTCGCGGGCGGCCTTCGCGGACCGCGCCTTCGGCCTGTTCCGCAGCGACCCGGGCGCGGACCGCCCGCACCGCGGCCTGACGTATCTGATGTTCGATCTCGCGGCGCCGGGTGTGACGGTGCGGCCCATCGGGCGCCTGGACGGCAAACCGGCCTTCGCCGAGCTGTTCCTGGACGATGTCTTCGTACCGGACGAGGACGTGATCGGCGAGGCCGGGCAGGGGTGGCGGATCGCGATGAGCGCCACGGGCGACGAGCGCGGGCTCACGCTGCGCAGCCCCGGCCGCTTCCTGGCGGCGGCCGACCGGCTCACCGCGCTGTGGCGCGCGCAGGCCGACCCCTCCGACACGGCGCTGCGCGACCGCGTCGCCGACGCCGTGATCGGCGCCCGCGCCTACCAGTTGTTCACCTTCGCGCACGCCTCGCGGCTCGCCGCGGGCGGCTCGCTCGGCGCCGAGTCCAGCCTCAACAAGCTCTTCTGGTCCGAACTCGACATCGCGCTGCACGAGACCGCCCTGGACCTGCTGGGCCCGCTGGGCGAACTGTCCGATGCCGCCGACGAGGCCCCGGGGAACGGCAGTTGGGCGGAAGGCTACACCTTCGCGCTGGCCGGCCCCATCTACGCGGGCACCAACGAGATCCAGCGCGACATCGTCGCCGAACGGCTGCTGGGACTGCCGAAGGGGCGCCGGTGACAGCGGCGGCCGCCCCGGCCGTCGGGGCGAGGGGGACAGGGGGCCCGCGGTGAAGTTCGCCCTCGACGAGGAGCAGACCGAGTTCGGCCGCACACTGGAGCGGATGCTGGACTCCCACGGCACCGCGCCGGCCGTACGGGCCTGGGCGGCGGGCGATCCCGGCCCGGGCCGCGCCCTGTGGGAACGGCTGGCCGCGACGGGCGTCCTCGCGCTCGCCGTACCGGAGAAATACGGCGGCAGCGGCTTCCTTCCGGTCGAACTGGCCATCGCCTACGAGGCGTTGGGCAGGCACGCGGCCCCCGGCCCGATCGTGGAGAGCGCCACGGCAGCCGTCCTGCTGGAGCGTCTCGGTGACGCCGAGACCTGCGCCCGGCTCCTTCCGGCTCTCGCGTCCGGCGCGACGCTGATCTCGTACGCGGACCGGGAACACGGGCCGTACGCGCTGGACGCGGACGCCGCCGATACGACACTGGCGGTCACCGGGGACGAGCTGCGACAGGTCACCGCCTGCGGCCCGGTACAGCCCTCCGTCGACCCGGCGCGCCGACTGTCCCGCCCGGGGACGGACGGCGAGATCCTGGCCCGCGGCCCGCAGGTGCGGGAGGCGGCCGGGTACGCAGCGGACGTGGCGCGATTTCTGACGGCCGCTCAAGCTCTGGGGGTGGGACGCCGGCTGCTCGACGACACCGTCGCCCACGCCCGGCAGCGCACGCAATTCGGCGTCGCCGTCGGCTCGTTCCAGGCCGTCAAGCACCGGCTGGCGGACACGCTGCTGGCGCTGGAGTTCGCCCGGCCGCTGGTGTTCGCTGCGGCCGTGGCACTCGCCGCGGGCGCGCCGGGGGCCGGGGGCGAGGTGGCGGCGGCGAAGGCCGCGGCGGGCGAGGCGGCGTACGGCGCGGCGCGCACCGCGCTCCAGCTGCACGGCGCGATCGGCTACACCGAGGAACTGGACCTGTCCCTGTGGATCGGCAAGGCCCGCGCACTGCGCACCGCCTGGGGCACCCCTGGCCAGTGCCGGGCCCGCGTCCTGGCCGACCTCGCGGGCACACGGAACTGACCCCACGCCCGCGGGCCCCTCCCATCCATATCTTTCACGAGTAAAATACCTGCTAACCTCCTGAGTATGGGGAAGCACGCCCGCACCACCACAGGAACCCGCATCCGCCCGCTGCCGATACGCAGCACCGTCCGGCTGCGGCGGCCCGTCGACATCTGGCACAAGCCCGCCCTCAGCGCGGTGGTCGCGCTCGCGGTACCCGACTTCACGCTGCTCGCCCTGGGACGGCTGGACCTGGTCCTCTACACCTCGGCCGGCGCGATGTGCGCCCTGTACGCGCACGGCCTGCCCTATGCCGCCCGGGCCCGCACCCTGCTGTGGGTGGTCCTCGGCATGGTCGCGAGCCTGGCCGTGGCCCTGACCGCCGCCTCCCTCACCACGTACGCACCGCTCCTGGTCCTGCTGGCGGCCCTGATCGCCGCCGTCCACAAGATGGTGTGCGACGCGACCCGCATCGGCCCGCCCGGCAACCTGATCCTCACCTTCATCACCGCCTCGGCCTTCTTCGTGCCGCAGCGGCTGGGACAGGTCCCCTTCCATGTGGCGCTGGCGCTCGCCTCAGGGGCCCTGGCCTGGCTGGTGTGCATGGCGCCCGCGCTGATCAGGCCGCGCGGGCCGGAGCGGATCGCCACCGCCCGCGCCCTGGAGGCCGCGGCCGCGCTGCTGCGCACGGAGGACGGCCGGGACGGGCCCGCCCGGCATGCGACGGCCGCCGCCGTCAACGCGGCCTGGCACACCGTCTTCCTCGTCCCGGCCCGCACACCGGCCCAGGCCGCCGACCGGGCCGGACTCGAGCTGCTGCTCCTGCGCGCCGAATCGGCCCTCGCCGCCCCGGGGACGGGCGGGGCCGAGGGGGCCGACGGGACCGGGGGCTCGTACGCGTACGGGTACGCGGATGCCGTCGCGGACGGGGACACGCACGGTGTTGCGTACGAACACGCGGACGGCGTCGCGTACGGGCACGCCCAGGACGCCGACCGATTCCTCTCCTGGGCGCGCGACCTGCGCCGCGGGCGACCGCTGCCCGCCGTCACGGGCGCCGACGCAGGCGGTGCGGCACGGGCCGCGGCGCTGGCGGGGGTCGCCGCGGAGCAGGCGGCAGCCCACCGGCCGGACCACGCCATGGCCCACCGGGCGGAGCAGGCCATGGCCCACCGGCCGGAGCAGACGGCAGCACACCGGCCCGAGGACGCTCTGCAGGGCGGCGCGTGGCGGCTCCGGCGGCCGGGGCCCGACCACCCGCGCGGTATCCGGTCCGTGGCGGCCCGCCTCGCCCCGGGCTCTCCCCTGCTGCCCATCGGGGCCCGGGTCGCCGCGGGCTGCGCGCTGGCGGGCTGGGCGTCGATGGCGGTCGGCGTCGGCCACCCGTACTGGGCCGTGGTGACCGCGGCCGCCATCTACCAGGCCAACACCACCCTGTCCTGGCAGCGCGCCCTGCAACGGACCATCGGGAACCTCCTCGGGCTCCTGCTCTTCACCGCCCTGCTGCCGCTGTTCCACACCGGGCAGCTCGCCATGGTCGTCCTCGCGCTGGCCTTCCAGCTCGGCGCCGAGGCGTGCATCTCCCGCAACTACTGGCTCGGTTCGGTGTGGGTCACGCCGATGGCGCTGCTGCTCACCGAGTTCGGGAGCCATCTGCCAGCGCGCACCCTGGTCGCGGACCGCTGGATCGATACGGTCGTGGGCGCCGCCGTGGGCCTGGCCTGCTGCGTACTGGTCACCAACCGGCGCGCCACGGACCGGGTCGAGGCCGCGCTGGAGCGGGTCGCCGACGCCGAAGGGGCGGCGGTCCGGCTGCTGGACACCCCGCTGGCGGAGGCCCGGGAGCTGGGCTGGGCCCGCGACCGGCTCGCCGCCTGCCTGGTCGAGCTGCGCGAGGCGGTCGAGGTCGCCTCGGGCGAGTGGTGGCAGCGGGCTCTGCCCGAGGAGCGGGTCGCCCTGGCCGAGCTGGCGGGCCACCGCACGCTGTCCGGGCTCGTACGGCAGCTGTCGGCCCCCGCACTGGCGGCATGACCCGCACTCACGAGCCCCCCTGCTCCCCCTGCTCCCCCTGCTCCCCCGCAGTCGCGTACTCCGCGAGCAGCGCGGCCAGTTCGGCGGGTGCGGACAGGAACGGGGAGTGCGCGGTGGGCAGGACATGGCGGGTCCCCGACCTGGTGGCCATCCGTTCCTGGCGGCTCAGGGAGATCGCCTGGTCCTGTTCGCAGACGATGTAGACGGAGGGGATGGTCCGCCAGGACGCCACGGTCAGTTCTTCGTCGAAGGAGCGGACGCTCTGCGGCCGGAGCCGGGCGATCGCCCGCTGCGCCTGCTCGGCGGGCAGGTCGGTGTAGAAGAACTGATGCGGGTCGGCGGGGAGCGGAATGAGGCCGTCCGTCGAGGCGACCCGGCCGGAGGCCAGTGACCGCCCCTCCTCCAGCTGGAAGGCACAGAGGTAGATGAGGCGCACGACGTTGGCCGCGCCGGCCGCGGCCTGAGTGGCCGGTATGCCGCCGTAGGAGTGCGCCAGGATCACCACGGGACCGTCCAGCGCGTCCACCGCGGCGCGGATCACCGCGGCGTCGTCGTGCATCCCGTGGTGCGGTGCCGCGCCCGAGGCACTGGGGAGGTCGACGGTGTGAACGTCCCAGCCGGTGGCGGTGAGTTCGGGTATCAGCCGGTCCCAGCACCACGAGCCGTGCCATGCGCCATGGACGAGCAGCAGATGCGCAGGAGTCGTCTTTGACATGGGCGCAATCTTCCACGAACGGACAGCGGAGGGTACCGGTCGGGCACGGGCGTGCACAGGTCCCTCACCGGACAACCCGCGGCACACGGCGGGCGCGGGACGGCATGGCCGCTGCGGGGCCGCGTACCCGGGGCGGGCAGAATTGGGTCCGTACGGCAGGAGCCGGACGCACCGGAAGGAGAAGCGGGCGTGGCCGAGGACATCGTCGCAGGGGTGCTGCGCCAGTGGCAGCAGGTGCACCCCGGGCTGGACACCGGCCCGATGGCGGTGATCGGGCGGCTCAACCGCTGCTCCGCGCTGCTCCAGCAGGCCGCCGACGCCCCGCTGCGCCGGGAGGGCCTCACCCGCCCCGAGTTCGACGTGCTGGGGACGCTGCGGCGGATGGACCGCGAGCTGACGCCGGGGCGCATCGCCCGCGAGACGTTCGCCTCCGGGGCCGCGGTCACCAAGCGCGTACGGCAGCTGGAGGCGCGCGGACTGATCGCACGGCGCCCCGACGAGCGGGACCGCCGCGTCGCGCACCTGTCCCTGACCGAGGAGGGCCGCGAGATCATCGACCGCCTGCTGCCCGAACAGCTGCGGTACGAGGCCGCCCTGCTGGACGGCATCGGCGCCGAGCGCCAGGGCCAACTCGCCGAATCCCTCGGCGAGTTGCTGGTCGTCCTGGAAGGGCGCCTGGGAAGCCTGCTGGACTGAAACCCCGGAGGGCCGACGGCACCGACAGCCGCCCCCGGAGTCCCGGCAGCCACCTGCGCGGCTCTGCCGCGGTCCGGTGCGGTTCCCCGTACCCCACGAGGCGCGGGCCGCGTCGATACGCGGCTCCGCCGCGTGGGCACGACCAGCCGCGACGCGCCCGCGGACGGCACACGGCACACGGCACACACAGCGGAGCGCTCGCTCAGCCGGGCGGCGGCAGCCGTCCCTTCGCCGGCCGCTCAGCGCTCCAGGCGGGCGATGCGCCCCTTCTCCCCCGCCGCCCAGCAGCCCCGGTCCGGCGCGCAGTCGACGGTGTCGTACGAGCCGGCGTCGAAGGTGCGCCAGGTGCGGCCGCCGTCGGTGGTCAGATCGCTGCCGGTGGGACCGACGGCGAGGGCGAGGCGGCGGGAGTGCGGGAGCCAGGCCGCACCGGAGCGGTACTCCTTGGGCGGCTCGGCCGATGTGTGCCAGCTCGCGCCGCCGTCCCGGCTGACCGCGGCGGCCTGCGGCGACGGCTGCCCCGGGCGGTAGTCGCCGCCGACGGCGAGCCCGTGGGAGCGGTCGCGGAAGGCCAGCGCGAAGACGCCGCGGGCCGGGTCGCCCGCGGGGAGCGGGGCGTCGGTCACGCTCCACGTGCGGCCGCGGTCGCGGGAGTGCAGTACGCGCGCGGTGGCGGCGCCGCCGGTGGCGATCCAGGCGTCGCGGCTGCCGGAGGAGACCAGGCACTGGCCGCTCGCCGCGAAGGACGCCTCGCCGGGCTGCGCTGCGGGCATCCCGCCCGAGGGCAGTACGCGCCAACTACGGCCGCCGTCACGGGTGGAGAGAATGCGGTACTTGCCCTCGACCGGGTCGCTGAGCGCGATGCCGTGCCGGCGGTCGAAGAAGGTCATGCAGTCGTAGAAGGCCCGCGGATCGGCGTTGCGGAAGCTCTCGGTCCAGGTGGCGCCGCCGTCGTCGGTGCGCAGGACGCGCGAGGCCTCGCCCTCGCCGATGGCCAGGACCACGGCGCGGCGCGCGTCGAAGGCCTCGATGTCGCGGAATTCCAGCGCACCGGCGCCGGGCGGGGAGACGTTGCGCCAGGTCGCGCCGCCGTCACGGGTGCGCAGCACGGTGCCCTTGGTGCCCGCCGCCCAGGCGGTGCTGCGGCTGACGGCGGCCAGGCCGCGAAAGCGCGCGTCGGCGCCGCCGTCCGCGGCGCTGTGCTTGAGCCGCCAGCCGCTGCCGGCCGCGGGTGAGGCCGAGGGCGCCCCGGCGGCATGGCCCCCGGACCCTACGGACTCCGTCGCGTGCGCGCTGGCCCCGCTCGCCCCCGTGGTCAGGGACAGCGCCGTCACCGCGGTCAGCGCCGCCGCGTACGCCGCGGCCCGTCCCGTACGCCCCCGCACCGAGCGCCTCGTACGTACCGCGCCCACCGAGCGCCCCCACACCACCGTTTTCACTGTGTTCCCGCCCTCCCCTTGCCCCTCATCGCGCTGGAAACTAGCCCAGCCCGGCCGCCCCGTCCAGATCTCCGCACACCCGGCGCCCATTCCCTCCTCCCGCGATCACCAGCATCCGGTTGGAGAGACCCCGACTCGTCCTTTCGGTCGAGCCGGTTGTGGCTGGACGGTCGATCCGCCGCCGGGCCGCGCCTTCTAGCGTGAATCCCGTGAAGCCCATGACCGGCCCCTTCTCCCCCGCATCCGCTGCCACCGGGGCCAGGCGCACACCGCGCGCGTCCGCCGTGCCGCGCCTGGCGCTGGCCCTCGTGCTCGGCACCCTGCTGGCCGTCGAGAGCGAGGAACTGGCCCGCGTGAGCGGCCACATCAACGTCCAGGGCCACCTCGCCGTCTGGGCCACCGGCCTGATCGCCTCCCTGTGCCTGCTGCCCTTGGGCTCGCTGGTCGTACGCGCCACCGTCGCCACCGCCGCTTCCTGGACGACCACCGCCCTCCTGCTGGCCCAGGGCAACTCCCTCTGCGCATGGGGGCTGTCCGAGAGCGCCGCGCTGCTGGTGCTCCTCGCGCTGGTCCTGTGGCGGGCGCCGCTGCGGCCCGCCGTGGCGCTGGGAAGCGCGCTGGGTGCGGGGCTGCTGTCCGCTTCCGTACGGGATCCGGGCGCCGGCAGTACGACGGTGGTCACCTACGCGCTGTTCGTCGCCGGGGTCGCCGCGCTCGGCCTGTGTCTGCGCTGCCGCGATGCGGAGCGGGCGACGGCGGTGGCGGCGGCGCGCGACGCGGAGCGGCGCGAAGTGGCCGGAGAACTCCATGACTTCGTCTCCCACCACGTCGCCGCGATGACGATCATGGCGAAGGCCACCGGCGGGCTCGCGGCGGACGAGCGCCTGGCCGCCGGGCTGCGCACCATCGAAGAGGCGGGCGACGAAGCACTGACGACCTCCCGCCGGCTGCTGCGCGTCCTCCAGCAGGAACAGGCCCCGCGCCAGCCGCTGGCCGACCTGTCCCGCATCGACGAACTGATCCAGAACTTCCGCGCCACCCCGGGCAATCCCGCCCTCACCCTCCACATGGCCCCGGGCTTCGACGCGGGCCTGGCCCCCGAACTCGCAGCCTCCGTACACCGCATGATCGACGAAGCGCTCACCAACGTACGGCGGCACAGCCCCTCGGCCACCGAAGTGCACATCGTCCTGCACCGCCGCAACGCCCACCTGCACATCTCCGTACGCGACAACGGCACCGACCGCACCCGCGCCCCCGAGGACAGCGGCGGCCTCGGCCTGATCAGCCTCACCGAACGCGCCGACGCCCTCGACGGCTCCCTGACCGCAGGCCCCCTACCGGGCGGCGGCTGGGAGGTACTGGCCGTACTCCCTTGCGCGGACGGGTGACCGACGCCGCTCGTGACCTACGCCGCCCGAGACCGACGCCCGAGACCACGGAAGGACCCGCTTCCACGCGCGCACGGCCGGGCCACCCGGGCGGCGGATACGGGCAGACCGCGCGGCGGCGGGAGCTCTTAGAGTGCTGGAGGGGGATTGAGGAGTGGGGCCAGGATGAGTGTGTCGGTGACCGATGTACCGGAGGCCGGGCGCTACGAGGCGCGGGTGGACGGCGCCGTGGCGGGCGTCGCCGCGTATATCCGTACGCCCGAACTGATCGCCTTCACCCATACCGAGGTCGAGCCCGCCTACGAGGGGCAGGGCGTGGGCTCGGCACTGGCGCGGGCCGGGCTGGAGGCGGCCCGGGCCGACGGACTGCGGGCGCTGGCGGTGTGCCCGTTCATCAAGGGCTGGATGGACCGGCACCCGGAGTTCCAGGACCTGGTGTACGTCAACCGCAGCCGGGTGACCGACTGACCCCAACGCTCCGTCCCCGGCGTATCCAGCGCCCCGGAAACTCCAGGTCACAGCCGGTCCCAGAGGTCGGCGGACCTCTGGACCGCACGCCCCGCAGCGTGCTCTCATACGGGATGACATCGTTCTGGACGGGCAAACGAGTACGCCTGCGCGCCGTCGAACCCGACGACTGGTCCGCGTTTATGCGCTTCGCCGTGGACGAGGAGCGGCTGGGAGACGTACTGCGCCCGCCCCGCTCGTGCGAGGGCTTCCGCACCTGGGCGAGGGAACAGGCCGCCGCCACGCCCGACGGCGACCGCTTCGGCCTGGCGGTCGAGGCCCTCGACACGGGCGAAACGGTCGGCGCCGTCGCCTCGCACCAGGCCGATCCGCAGGCCGGCTGGTTCGAGTACGGCATCACGATCGGCGCCGACCACCGCCGCAACGGCTACGCGGCGGAGGCCGCGGTGATGCTGCTGCGCTTCATGTTCGCCGAACGCCGCTACCACAAGTGCGAAGCCCGGATCTTCGCCCACAACGAGGCGTCCCTGGCTCTCCACCACCGCCTCGGCTTCACCGAAGAGGGCCGCCTCCGCGACCACGCCTTCTCCGCAGGCCGCCACCACGATCTCGTCCTGATGGGCCTGCTCGCCGACGAGTTCGCCCAACAGCACTCGATGGGCGAGCTGTGAGCCGGACCGAGCCCGGCGACCGGCACGGGCAGGGCGGATGCGATCGGCGGTGAGACCGGCCGGGGCGCCCGCCCCGGTCCTGCCTTCACAGTTCGACGACGACGGTTCCCACATGACGCCCGTCGATGATGTCGAGCAATGCGCTGGGGGCCTGCTCGATGCCGGTGATGCGGACATGGGGAAAGGTCATGTCGCCGGATCGCAGCCGGTCTCCGAAGCGCTGGTTCCACTCCGAGCGCGCCTGCGGGTCGTCATCGGCGCTGTAGCCACGGATGGTGATCTTCTTCAGCAGGATCTGGAAGGAGTCCAGTTCGACCGGGGCCGTCCTGCCTGTGCCGTGTGCCGCCAGTTGCCCGGAGAGGGCACCGACCAGAACGAAACGCGCCCCTTCACGGGCGGCCGTGACGGCCACGCGCAACTGATCGCCACCGACGTTGTCCAGGAACACGTCGATGCCGTCCGGCGCAGCCTGCGCCAGCTGCCCGGCCATGGCTTCTTCGGTGCCGCGGATCACCGCCGCGTCGTATCCGAGCTCACGGACCAGGCGTTCGGCCTTGCTCCGCGAACCGGCACTGCCGATCACCCGGCCGGCGCCCAGCATGCGGGCGATCTGCGCGGCCATCGAGCCGATGGCGCTGCCGCCCGCGGAGACGAACACGGTGTCACCGGGCTGGATGTGCACTCCTCGGGTCAGTGCCGCATAGGCGGTCCACCCGTGCCCCAGGAAGGCGATCGGGTCAGGCAGCACGTCCTCCAGCCGTGAGCACGCCGCCGGGTCCAGGACGGCGTACTCGCGCCATCCCAGGGAGTGGGAGACCAGGTCACCGGGGTGCAGTCCACTGCCGGCCGGCGCCGAGACGACGTCGCCCACCGCCTCCTCGGCCAGGGTGTCGCCCGGGCGCAGCGCGGGAAACGGCACGCCCTTCACGTCCTCGGCCCCCTGACTGATCATCATGCGCAGCGAGGCCGAGACGCGGAAGAAGCGGTTGCGGACCAGCACTTGGCCGGTCTTCGGGAGCGGCAGCGCGGTGTTGACGACCGTGAAGTGCTCAAGGGCGGGCAGGCCGTCGGGGTATGCGGCGAGCCGGACCTCGCGGCAGGTCTGCGCGAGCTCGGACATGGGGTGCTCCTCGGGTGGGTGAAGGTCGAAGGGGCCTGGGCGGCCCGGGTTCACGATCCGTCAGGCCCCGGGCGCGTTCCAGGCAGCCGCGGATCCGCGCCGCTTTTCGACATCAGTAGTCTGTTGATGCGTGGATTCCCTCGACCGCCAGCTCGTCCATGCCCTGTCCGTCGACGGCCGCGCGCCGTTCAGCCGGATCGCCGAGGTGCTGGGCGTCTCCGACCAGACGATCGCCCGCCGCTACAACCGGCTGCGCCGCGCAGGCGAACTGCGGGTGTTCGGCCGGCTCGACGCCCGACGCCTGGGGTACGTGGAATGGGTGGTGCGGCTGCAATGCGCACCTGGCACGGCGACTGCTATCGCCGAGGCCCTCGCCAAACGCGAAGACACCCTCTGGGTCCGCCTGGCCTCGGGAGGCGCCGAAGTCGTGTGCACGGTCCAGGCCGACAGCGAGCAGAACCGCGACGCCCTGCTGCTGAACAAGCTCCCCGCCACCCGCCCGGTGACCGCGATCAGCGCGCACTGCCTCCTGCACACCTTCCGGGGCGGCCCCACCGGCTGGCAGGGCCTCACCTCCGCCCTCTCCGCAGAGCAGACTGCCCGGCTCGCGCCACCCCCCTCCGGGCCCGCCGCACCGCAGGCCCCGATCGAGCTGGACGACAACGACCGCGCCCTGCTGCAGGAGCTGGCGCGGGACGGTCGCGCCGGCCACGCCGCGCTGGCGGCGGTCACCGGACACCACGAGGCGACGGTCCGTCGCAGAATCGCCTCGCTGCGCGCCGGCGGAGCGCTGTACTTCGACATCGACGTCGACGACCGGCTGCTCGGCTACGCCAGCACCGCACTCCTGTGGATCTCCGTCGACCCCACCCAGCTGGCCGCCGCCGGGCAGGAGCTCGCCCAGCACCCCGAGGTCCCCTTCGCGGCCGCCACCACCGGCCCCACCAACCTGCTCGCCTCGGTCCTCTGCCCGGACGTCTACGCCCTGTACGACTACATCGCCAACCGGGCCGGGCTCCTGCCCGGTATCCGCAAGATCGAGACCGCTCCCGTGATCCGGACCGTCAAGCGCGCCGGTTCGGTCGACAAGCCCTTCCTCGCATGACCCGCTGCCCCTGACACGCGAGCCGCACAGCGCCGGCTGCGGACACCGGCCGGTGCGGCACTCGCGCCACGGCGCCGGGTGCGGTCCGCCCGGTGTCCGGCACGGGCAAGGTCGCCGGGGATCAGGACTTGGAGCAGACCCAGACCGGGAGCCAGCCCCACCACTGCTCCCAGCGGCAGTTCACCTCGGGGGGCTTGGGGGGCTTTGTCGGGTCGGTGGTCGGGTGGGGGGTGGGGGGCACGGTCGGGGGTGGGGTCGGG
>NZ_JBSIBZ010000160.1:0-9995 GCF_058245575.1 Streptomyces sp. UF-297
TCGCGCCGCGTCGGGGTCGGGTGCCGATGGTCTCCGCGATGACGGGCGAGACGCTGTCCGGCGAGGAGTTGGACGCCACGTACTGGTACGGGAGCCTGCGGGCCACCGTGCACTTCGACCGTGCCGTACGGACGCTCGCCGACCAGGGCCACCAGGTCTTTGTCGAGGTGACTCCGCACCCGGTGCTGCTCGGTGCGATGACCGAGTCGCTGGAGGAGGTGGCGCAGGAGGCGGGTCCGAGCGCGATTCCGGGAGTCGTGTGCGGGACGCTGCGCCGCGACGACGGCGGCGCGAGCCGTCTGATCACGTCGCTGGCCGAGGCGTTCGTCAACGGTGTGGCCGTGGACTGGTCCGTGGTGCTGCCGGCCGCGAACCGGGTGGAGCTGCCGACGTACGCCTTCCGGCACGAGCAGTACTGGCCGAAGGGCCTGTCGGCACTGCCGGCCACCGGCGGGGACGGGGCGGGTACGGCGGCCGAGGCCCAGTTCTGGGCGGCCGTCGAAGGCGGCGACCTGGACCGGATCGCGGACACGCTTGCCATCGAGGACCAGCAACATCTCAGCGAGGTGCTGCCGGCGCTGGCGTCGTGGCGGCGCCGTGAGCAGGACCGGTCCGTGACCGCGGGCTGGCGCTACCGGATGGGCTGGGCCCCGGCGGCCGAGCCCGACCCGCGCGTGCTGTCCGGGACGTGGCTCGTGGCGGTCCCGGAAGGTCTGGCCGAGGGCGGCCCGGCCCTGGGGTGCACGGCGGCGCTGGGGGCCCGTGGGGCCGAGGTCGTCGTGGTCGAGGTCCCGGCCCTGTCCGTGGACCGGGACGGCGTGGCCGCGCGGATCGGCGAGGCGCTGAAGGGCGCGGAGCCCGGCGGGGTCGCGGGTGTGCTGTCGCTGCTGGCGCTGGCTGAGACGCCGGTGCCCGAGCACCCGGTGGTGGCCGGTGGTCTGGCCGCGACGCTGGGTCTCGTACAGGCCCTCGGCGACGCCGGAATCGCCGCTCCGCTGTGGCTGGCCACATGCGGTGCAGTGGCGGCGACGCCGGACGAGGTGCTGGTCAGCCCCGTCCAGGCGCAGGTGTGGGGGCTGGGCCGGGTCATCGCTCTTGAGCACCCGGACCGTTGGGGCGGGTTGGTCGATCTGCCCGCGACGGTGGACGACCGGGCCGGTGCGCGCCTGGTGGCGGTGCTGGCCGGGGGCGGCGAGGACCAGGTCGCCATCAGGGCGGCCGGGCTCTTCGGCCGCAGGATGAGCCGGCCCGCCCCGTCCCGCGGTACCCAGGAGCACTGGACGCCGCGCGGCAGTGTGCTGATCACCGGCGGTACGGGCGCGATCGCGGGCCATGTGGCGCGGTGGCTGGCCGAGCGGGATGCGGAGCGTCTCGTCCTCACCAGCCGTTCCGGGCCCGCCGCCCACGGCATCGCCGCTCAGGCGGCCGAGTTGGCCGCGCAGGGCACCCGGGTGGACGTCGTGGCCTGTGATGTGAGCGAGCGGTCGGCCGTGGCCGCACTGGTGGACTGGACGGGTCGCAGCGGCCCGGCGCTGTCCGCGGTCATGCACACCGCGGGCGTCCTGGACGACGGTGTGGTCGACCGTCTCTCGGCGCCGCGTCTGGAGACGGTGCTGGCCGCGAAGGCCGCGAGCGCCGCCCACCTGGACGAGGCGACCGCAGACCTGGACCTCGACGCGTTCGTGCTGTTCTCCTCCGCGGCATCCACGCTGGGCTCCGCGGGCCAGGGCAACTACGCGGCGGCCAACGCCTACCTGGACGCCGTCGCCGAGAACCGGCGGGCCCGTGGCCTGGCCGGTCTGTCGGTGGCCTGGGGCCTGTGGGGCGGAGGCGGCCTCGCGGAGTCCAAGGAGGCGATCCGGTCGCGGATGAAGCGGCTTCCGATGCCCGCGATGGACCCGCAGTTGGCGGTACGGGCGCTCGGCGAGTCGCTGGAGGGCCCCGACGCCGTCGTGACGGTGATGGACGTGGACTGGGCCCAGTTGGCGGCGACCTCGGTGGGCCTGACGCAGAGCCCGCTGGTGCGGGACCTGCCGGAGGTCCGTCAACTGGCCGCCGTCGCCGCCGCACCCGCCGATGTCGCGTCCGGCGAAGGGGAGCTGGCCCGGCGGCTGGCCGGGATGGACCGGGCCGAGCAGGAGCGGGTGCTGACGGACCTGGTGCGGGCCGAGGCGGCGGTGGTGCTCGGACATCCGTCGCTGGAGGCGGTACAGGCCCAGCAGGCGTTCAAGGACCTGGGCTTCGACTCGCTGACGGCGGTCGAGATCCGCAACAGGTTGAACGCTGCGACTGGGCTGCGGGTGCCCGCTACGTTGATCTTTGACTACCCCACTCCGGTGGCGGTGGCCACCTGGCTGCGGACCGAATTCATCGAGGATGAAGCAGTTTCGGTGCCGATACTCGACGACCTTGACCGGCTCGAATCCAGTCTGTCGAGTTCGGCACCCGACCAGGAAACAAGCGAAAGCATCACGAGGCGGCTGCAGAAAATTCTGTCCCAGTGGATCGAAAAACAGGGCGGAGCGGAGTCCGAGAGTGAAGAGGTCGAACTCCAGTCGGCAACTCCCGACGAGGTGTTTGAGTTTCTGGACAAGGAACTTGGTCTGTCCAACTAGTTGCTTCGGACTTATTGACGGCACGCTTTAGTAAGGGGTCACTGTGGATAACCAAGAGAAACTCTTCGCCTATCTCAAGAAGACTGCAGCCGAGCTCCAGGAGACCCGGAAGCGCCTGCACAAGCTGGAAGCGGGCGACTACGAGCCGTTGGCGATCGTCGGCATGGCGTGCCGTTATCCGGGCAACGTGGAGAGCCCGGAGGACTTCTGGGACCTGCTGTCGGCCGGCGGCGACGGAGTGGGCGAGTTCCCGACCGACCGCGGTTGGGATCTGGAGAGTGTCTACGACCCCGACCCGGAGAAGTCCGGCAGGTCGTACACGCAGTCGGGCGCGTTTGTGCGGGACGCCAGCGGATTCGACGCGGGATTCTTCGGGATCAGCCCGCGCGAGGCGCTGGCGATGGACCCGCAGCAGCGACTGCTTCTTGAAGTGTCCTGGGAGGCCCTGGAACGGGCCGGAATCGACGCGGGGACGCTGCGCGGCAGCAAGACCGGCGTCTTCGTCGGCGGTTTCACCTCGAACTACATAGTGAACCTGGAATTGGCGGAAGGGGGCACGGACCGGCTTGAAGGTCACATGATGACCGGCAACCTGACCGCCGTGCTCTCCGGCCGCGTGTCCTACGTACTGGGCCTGGAGGGCCCGGCCCTGACGGTGGACACGGCGTGTTCGTCCTCCCTGGTGGCGCTGCACCTGGCCTGCCAGGCGATCCGCGCCGGAGAGTGCTCGATGGCGCTGGCCGGTGGCGTGACGGTGCTGGCGCAGCCGGGCATGTTCGTGGAGTTCTCCCGGCAGCAGGGCCTGTCGGTGGACGGGCGGTGCCGCGCGTTCTCCGCGGACGCGGCCGGAACCGGCTGGGCCGAGGGCACGGGCATGGTCGTCGTGGAGCGGCTGTCCGACGCCCGGCGCAACGGGCACAAGGTGCTCGCGGTGATCCGCGGCAGCGCCATCAACCAGGACGGCGCGTCCAACGGCCTGACCGCCCCCAACGGCCCGTCCCAGCAGCGCGTGATCCGCGCCGCGCTGGAGAACTCCCGGCTGTCGGCCGCCGACGTTGACGCGGTGGAGGCGCACGGTACGGGCACCACGCTGGGCGACCCGATCGAGGCGCAGGCACTCCTTGCGACCTACGGCCAGGAGCGCAGCGAGGGACGGCCGTTGTGGCTGGGCTCGGTGAAGTCCAACATCGGCCACACCCAGGCGGCTTCCGGTGTGGCCGGAGTCATCAAGATGGTGCTGGCGATGCAGCACGGCGAGCTGCCGAAGACGCTGCACGTGAGCGAGCCCACGCCACACGTGGACTGGGACTCCGGCGAGGTGGAGCTGCTCTCGCAGCCGGTGCCGTGGCCGGCCGGGGACCGACCGCGCCGCGCGGGTGTGTCCTCGTTCGGCGGCAGCGGTACGAACGCCCACCTCATCCTGGAAGAGGCTCCCGCCGAGGACGGCGCGACCACCAACGAGGCGCAGGCCGCGCCGCAGGACGGTGCGGCCGAGCCGGCGGACGCGAGCGGTGCCGGTGCCGTGGCTCCCGTGGTGGCGGGCGCTGGCGCATGGCTGGTGTCGGGGCGTTCGGAGCAGGGCCTGACGGCGCAGGCGGGCCAGCTGCGCGAGTGGGTTTCGGCACGTCCGGAGCTGGAACCGGCGGATGTGGCCTGGTCGTTGGCGACCACCCGGGCGGCCTTCGAGCACCGCGCCGTAGTGGTGGGCGGCGACCGCGGGGACCTGGTAGCCGGCCTGGAGAGCCTGGCCGAGGGGACACCCAGCGGCGCCGTCGTCTCGGGCGTGGTCAAGCCCGATGCGCGGACGGTGTTCGCTTTTGCGGGGCAGGGTTCGCAGTGGCTGGGTATGGGCCGGGAGTTGGCGGAGGCCAGCCCGGTGTTCGCGGCGCGTCTTGCCGAGTGTGAGCGGGCGTTGGCGCCGTTTGTGGGCTGGTCGCTGAGTGATGTTCTTGCCGGTGCGGAGGGTGCTCCTGTTCTGGAGGCTGCGGATGTGGTGCAGCCTGCGCTGTGGGCGGTGATGGTGTCGTTGGCGGCCGTCTGGGAGGCGGCTGGCGTGGCCCCCGATGCGGTGGTGGGTCACTCGCAGGGTGAGATTGCTGCGGCGACGGTGGCTGGGATGCTGTCGCTGGAGGACGGCGCGCGGGTCGTGGCGTTGCGGTCGCAGTCGTTGAAGGTGCTGGCGGGTGCGGGCGGGATGCTCTCGGTGAGCCTGTCGGCCGCCGCTGTCGAGGAGCGCCTTCCCAAGTGGGGCGAGCGGCTGTCGCTGGCGGCCGTCAACGGGCCGTCCGCCGTGGTGGTTTCCGGCGATCCGGAGGCTCTGCAAGAGCTCAAGGCCGAACTGGAGTCCGAGGGCGTACGGGCCCGGATGGTGGCGGTGGACTACGCCTCGCACAGCGCCCAGGTGGAGCGGCTGGAGCGGGAGATCGTCTCCGTACTGGCCGATGTGACCCCGCGCCAGGGTCGGATGCCGATGGTGTCGGCCATGTCCGGCGAGACGCTGTCCGGCGAGGAGCTGGACGCCGCGTACTGGTACGGGAGCCTGCGGGCCACCGTGCACTTCGACCGTGCGGTACGCACGCTCGCCGCCCAGGGCCACCAGGTCTTCATCGAGGTCACCCCGCACCCGGTGCTGCTCGGTGCGATGACGGAGTCGCTGGAGGAGGTGGCGCAGGAGGCGGGCCCGGGCGCGGTGCCCGCGGCGGTGTGCGGGACGCTGCGCCGCGACGACGGCGGCGCGAGCCGCCTGGTCACGTCGCTGGCCGAGGCCTTCGTCCACGGCGTGACGGTCGACTGGGCGAAGGTGCTGCCGTCCGCCGACCGGGTCGAGCTGCCGACGTACGCCTTCCAGCACGAGCGGTACTGGCCGAAGGGGACGCTGACCCAGCTGGTGGGGCGCTCGGCCGGCGGCGACGCGACATCGCTGGGACTGGGCGCCGTGGGACACCCGCTGCTGGGCGCGGTGGTGGAACTGGCCGGCGGAGCGGGCCTGGTGTGCACCGGGCGGCTGTCGGTGCGCTCGCAGCCGTGGCTGGCCGACCACGCGGTCGGCGGTGTGATCCTGCTGCCCGGCACCGGATTCGTGGAGCTGGCGGTGCGCGCCGGCGACCAGGTGGCCTGCGGCCGACTGGAGGAACTGACGCTGCAGGCACCGCTGGTGGTGCCCGCCGACGGCAGCGGGGTCCAGATCCAGGTCGTGGTGGCCGCGGCCGACGCCCAGGGCCGCCGCGGGGTGGAGGTGTTCTCCCGCCCCGACGAGGCGGGCACCCAGCAGGAGTGGGTGCGCCACGCCAGTGGCGTGGTGGCACCGGCCACGACGGCCGGGCCCGGTGAAGAGGACCTGAGCGTGTGGCCGCCGCGGGATGCCGTACCGGTGGACATCGCCGACCTGTACGCGGTGCATCTGGCGGAGGTGTACGGCCCGGCCTTCCACGGAGTACGAGCCGCCTGGCGCCGCGGCGTGGACGTGTTCGCTGAGGTGGCGCTGCCGGAGGAAGTGGCGCAGGAGGCGGGCGCGTTCGGCCTGCACCCGGCGCTGCTCGACGCCGCGCTGCACGGTGCGATCCTGGTGGAGGCGGACGCCGAGGCCGAGCCGGGGCATGTGCCGATGCCCTTCGCGTGGACGGGCGTTGAGCTGCACGCCAGCGGCGCTTCGGTGCTGCGGGTGCGGCTGCGGCGCGATGCGCAGGGCGGTCTGTCGCTGACGGCCGCCGATGCGACCGGGGCTCCGGTGGTGTCGGTGGGCTCGCTGGTCAAGCGCCTGGTGCCGATGGAGCAACTGCGGTCCAACGACAGCGGGTTGACCGACTCGCTGTTCGTCACGGACTGGGTCGCCGTGGCCGAGGCCGCGGCCCCGGCCGGGGAGTGGGCGCTGTTCGGCGCCGACCACTTCGGCCTGGTCGACGGGCTGGGCGCCGCGGGCGTACAGGTACGGCCCTTCGCCGACCTCGCGGAGCTGGCCGCCGCGGCCGAGGCGGGCGAGATCGACCCCCGCACCGTCGTGGTCTGCGCCGATCCCCTGCCCGCCGACACCCGGGATGTCCCGGGAGCGGTGCGCGCGAACGCGGGCGCGATGCTGGAGCTGGTTCAGGAGTGGCTGGACGAACAGCGCCTGGACGCAGCGCAGTTGGTGGTCGTCACCCGCGGCGCGGTGGACTCGGTCGCCGGTGAGGCGGTGTCGGACCTGGCCGCGGCCGCCGCGTGGGGTCTGCTGCGGTCGGCGCAGGCGGAGAACCCGGGCCGGCTGATCCTGGCCGACCTGCCCGCCGTCGACGCCGGTGACCACGCCGGGGTGCTGCCCTCGGTGCTGGCCGGCGGCGAGCCGGAGCTGGTGATCCGCGGACGGTCCGCCTACGGCAGGCGGCTGACCCGCCCGTCCGGCGAGCTGGTGCCGGTCGCATGGCCGTCCGAGCCGAAGGCCGACACGGCGGCCCGCTCGGTGCTGGTGACCGGCGGTACGGGCACGCTGGGCGCCCTGGTGGCCCGGCACCTGGTGGCGACGGGTCGGGCCGGTGGCGTGGTGCTCACCAGCCGTTCGGGTCCGGCCGCCGCCGAAGTTGCCGCGCTGGCCGCCGAGTTGGCGGAGCTGGGCGTATGGGTACAGGTGATCGCCTGCGACGCCGCCGACCGGGACGCGCTGGCCGCGACGCTGCAGCGGATCCCGGCCGACTGCCCGCTGGGCTCCGTCATCCACTCCGCGGGCGTCGTCGACGACGGTGTGATCGCGTCGCTGACCCCCGAGCGACTGGCGGCGGTCATGCGCCCGAAGGTCGATGCGGCCTGGCACCTGCACGAGCTCACCGCACACCTGGATCTGGAGCGCTTCGTCACGTTCTCCTCGGCTGCGGCGACCTTCGGCGCGCCCGGCCAGGGCAACTACGTGGCCGCGAACTCGTTCATGGACGCCCTGGCGGGGTACCGGCGAGCGGCCGGACTCGCGGGACTCTCGCTCCAGCTGGGCCCCTGGGTGCACGAGGCGGGCATCGGCCGCAACCTCGACGAGCGGCTGCTCTCGCGGATCGACCGCGGCTTCGTACCGCTGGGCGCCGAGGACGGCCTGGTCGTCCTGGATGTCGCGCTGACCCGGGACGAAGCCGTGCTGATGCCCGCCCGGCTGGACATGGCGGCGCTGCGGGCACAGGCCGCGGGCAGCGCCGAGATCCCGCCGCTGTGGCGAGTACTGGCGGGCGTGTCCACCCGGCGTACGGCCGCCTCGGGCGCCGCCGCGAGTACGGACACGGGCGCCGGTGCCGGGGAGGCACTGCGACGGCAGCTGGCGTCGGTGCCGGGCGCGGAGCGCGCCCGGGTGCTCCTGGACCTGGTGTGCGCCCATGTCGCCGCGGTGCTGGGACACTCCTCGGTGGAGGCGATCGACGCGAGCCGGGCGTTCACCGATGTGGGCTTCGACTCGCTGACCGCGGTCGAGCTGCGCAACCGCCTGAACGCGGAGACCGGACTGCGGCTGCCCGCGACGCTGGTCTTCGACTACCCCACCCCCACGGCGCTGGCCGGGCTGCTGCGCGCGGAAATGGCGGGGGACCTGCCCGCCACCGCGACGCCCTCCGGCCCGGCGGTGACGGGCACGGCGGACGAGCCGATCGCGATCGTCGGCATGGCCTGCCGCTTCCCCGGCGGCGCCGCCAGCCCGGAGGAGCTGTGGCAGCTGCTGGCCTCGGGCGCGGACGCGATCGGTCCGTTCCCGCAGGACCGCGGCTGGGACATCGAGGCCTTGTACGACCCGGAGTCCAAGCGCGCCGGAACCTCGTACACGCAGGCGGGCGGGTTCGTCCGGGACGCCAGCGCGTTCGACGCGGGGTTCTTCGGGATCAGCCCGCGCGAGGCGCTGGCCATGGACCCGCAGCAGCGACTGCTGCTGGAGACCTCCTGGGAGGCGTTCGAGCGGGCCGGTATCGACCCCGCGACACTGCGCGGCAGCCAGACCGGCGCCTTCGTCGGCGGCTACAGCTCGCGGTACGGAACCGATGTGCCCCTGGAGGGCACGGAGGTCGTCGAGGGCCATCTGGTGACCGGCAACGCGACCAGCGTCCTGTCGGGCCGCCTGTCGTACACCTTCGGCCTGGAAGGCCCCGCCGTCACGATCGACACGGCCTGCTCCTCCTCGCTGGTGGCCCTCCACATGGCCACCCAGGCGCTGCGGTCGGGCGAGTGCTCGCTCGCACTCGCCGGCGGTGCCACGGTCACCGCCACCCCAGGAGTGTTCGTCGCCTTCGCCAAGGCGGGCGGTATATCGGTGGACGGACGCTGCAAGTCCTTCGCCGCGGCGGCCGAGGGATCGGGCTTCGCCGAGGGCGCGGGCATGCTCGTGGTGGAGCGGCTGTCGGACGCCCGGCGCAACGGGCACAAGGTGCTGGCGATCATCCCCGGTTCGGCGGTCAACCAGGACGGTGCGTCCAACGGGCTCACGGCGCCCAACGGCCCGTCCCAGCAGCGGGTGATCCGTGCCGCGCTGGCCAGCGCCCGGGTGTCGCCCTCCGACGTGGACGTGGTGGAGGCGCATGGTTCGGCCACCACGCTCGGCGACCCGATCGAGGCCCAGGCCCTGATCGCGACGTACGGCCAGGAGCGCGCCGAGGACCGGCCGTTGTGGCTGGGGTCGGTGAAGTCGAACATCGGGCACACGCAGGCGGCGGCCGGTGTGGCCGGTGTGATCAAGATGGTGCTCGCCCTCCAGCACCAGGAACTGCCCCGCACGCTGCACGTGGACGAGCCGACACCACACGTGGACTGGGAGGCCGGCGAGGTGCGGCTGCTGACCGAGGCCAAGCCGTGGCCCGTCGGCGAGCATGTGCGTCGCGCCGGTGTGTCGGCGTTCGGCATGAGCGGCACCAACGTGCACGTCATCCTGGAGGAGGCCCCGGCCGAGGACCCCGACAAGACGGACAGCCCGGAGGAACCCGCCGATGCGCCCGCGTCGGCCGCTGCCCCCGCCCTGATCGAGGCCGACGACGTCAGCGCGTGGCTGGTGTCGGGCCGTACGGCCGAGGGCCTGACGGCTCAGGCGGAGCGCCTGCGCGAGTGGGTGGCGACCCGGCCTGGACTCGAACCGGCCGAAGTGGCCTGGTCGTTGGCGGCGACGCGGTCCGCCTTCGAGCAGCGGGCGGTCGTCGTGGGCGGTGACCGTGCGGAGCTGGTGACCGGCCTGGAGAGCCTGGTCGACGGGACCTCCGCGCGGTCGGTGGTCTCCGGAGTGGCCCGCTCCAGCGGCCGGACGGCATTCGTGTTCGCGGGGCAAGGTGCCCAATGGGTGGGTATGGGCCGGGAGTTGGTCCAGTCGAGTCCGGTGTTCGCGGCGCGTCTTGCGGAGTGTGAGGCGGCGTTGGCGCCGTATGTGGACTGGTCGCTGGGTGATGTGCTGGCCGGGGT
>NZ_JBSIBZ010000161.1:0-9889 GCF_058245575.1 Streptomyces sp. UF-297
CGCGCCGCGAACACCGGGCTGGACTGGGCGAGTTCCCGCCCCATGCCCACCCACTGCGAACCCTGCCCCGCGAAGGCGAACACCACCCGCGCACCCGGCCGGACCACGCCCGACACCACCGAACCCACAGGCACACCGGCCGCCAGGCTCTCCAGGCCCGTCACCAGTTCCGCGCGGTCACCGCCCACGACGACGGCGCGGTGTTCGAACAGGGAGCGGGTCACGGCCAGCGACCAGGCCACGTCGGCCGGCTCCGAGTCGGGGCGTGCGGCCACCCATTCGCGCAGCCTGCCCGCCTGGGCCGACAGCGCCTTGGCCGAGCGGCCGGACACCACCCACGCGCCGGGGCCCGAGACCACCGGTGCCGTGGCAGCGGTGCCGCTGTCGGCGGCGTCCGGGTCACCGTCCCCCGTGGTTGCGGCCCCGGTGGCCGGGGCCTCTTCGAGGATGATGTGCGCGTTGGTGCCGCTGATGCCGAAGGAGGACACACCGGCGCGGCGCGGCCTCCCGTCGGCGGGCCAGGGCACCGGCTCGGTGAGCAGCCGCACGTTCCCGGCCGACCAGTCGATGTGCGGCGAGAGCTCGTCCACGTGCAGCGTCTGCGGCAGTTGCTGGTGCTGGAGCGCCAGCAACATCTTCATCACACCGGCCACACCGGCGGCTGCCTGGGTGTGTCCGATGTTGGACTTCACCGAGCCCAGCCACACCGGACGGTCCTCGGGCCGGTCCTGGCCGTAGGTCGCGATCAGGGCCTGCGCCTCGATCGGGTCGCCCAGTGAGGTGCCCGTACCGTGCGCCTCCACCACGTCCACATCGGCGGCGGACAGCTGCCCGCTGGCCAGAGCGGCGCGGATCACCCGCTGCTGGGACGGGCCGTTGGGGGCGGTCAGACCGTTGGACGCACCGTCCTGGTTGACGGCGCTGCCGCGTACCACCGCGAGCACCGGGTGGCCCAGCCGCCGGGCGTCCGACAGCCGCTCGACCACGAGCATGCCGACGCCCTCGGCCATGCCCATCCCGTCGGCCGAGGCGGCGAACGCCTTGGAGCGTCCGTCCGCCGCGAGCCCGCGCGCCTGGGAGAACGCCACGAAACCGTCGGGGATCGCCATGACCGTGACACCGCCGGCCAGTGCGAGCGAGCACTCCCCCGACCGCAGCGCCTGGGTGGCCATGTGGAGGGCCACCAGCGAGGAGGAGCAGGCCGTGTCCATCGTCACGGCGGGGCCTTCCAGGCCGAAGGCGTACGACAGACGGCCCGACAGCACGCTGGTCGCGTTGCCGGTCATCACATGCCCTTCGATGCCCTCGAACTCCCCGTCGCCCTGGAAGTCGAGCGCGGCATAGCCCGACCCGTAGCCGCCGACGAAGGCGCCGGTCTGGCTGCCGCGCAGCGCGGCCGGGTCGATGCCCGCCCGCTCGAACGCCTCCCACGAGGTCTCCAGCAGCAGCCGCTGCTGCGGGTCCATCGCCATCGCCTCGCGCGGGCTGATCCCGAAGAACCCCGCATCGAAGCCGCTGGCGTCCCGGACGAACCCGCCCTCTTGGGTGTAGGAGGTTCCCGCCTGTTCGGAGTCCGGGTCGTACAAGGCCTCGATGTCCCAGCCGCGGTCCTGCGGGAACGGACCGATCGCGTCCGTACCCGAGGCCAGCAGCTGCCACAGCTCCTCCGGGCTGGCGGCGCCGCCGGGGAAGCGGCAGGCCATGCCGACGATCGCGATCGGCTCGTCCGCCACCGCGGCGGTCGGGCGGACGGGCTCGGCGGAGGGCAGGTCGCCCGCCAGCTCGCCCCGCAGCAGCACGGCCAGCGCGGCGGGGGTGGGGTGGTCGAAGACCAGCGTGGCCGGCAGCCGCAGCCCCGTCTCCGTACGCAGCCGGTTGCGCAGCTCGACCGCGGTCAGCGAGTCGAAGCCCAGGTCGGTGAAGGCCCGGCCCGCCTCGATCGAGTCCGCCGACGCGTGCCCGAGCACCGCGGCGACATGCGTCCGGACCAGGTCCAGCAGCATCCGGTCCCGCTCCGGCCCCGACGCCCCGGCCAGCCGCCGGCGCAGCGCCTCCGCGGCGTCCGCACCGGAAGCGGCGGCCTGAGCGGCGGCCCGGCGGACCCGGCCACCGGCCAGCGCCCGCCACAGCGGCGGGATGTCCGTGCTGCGCGCGGCCCGCGCCCGCAGTTCCGCCACATCCAGCCGGGCCGGTACGAGTACGGCCTCCTCGCGGGCCAGTGCCGTGTCCATCACGGCCAGGCCCTCTTCGGCGCCGAGCGCCGCGACCCCCGACCGGCTGATGCGCGTCAGCAGCTGCTCGCCCAGGTCCCGGCCGATGCCCGCCTCGTGCACCCACGGGCCCCACGCCAGCGACAGGCCCGCGAGTCCCGCCGCCCGCCGGTGGCCCGCCAGTGCGTCCAGGAAGGCGTTGGCGGCAACGTAGTTGCCCTGGCCGGGCGCGCCGAAGATCGAGGCCGCCGAGGAGAACAGGACGAAGTGGTCCAGGTCCATGTCCTGGGTCAGCTCGTGCAGGTGCCACGCGGCGTCGGCCTTCGGCCGCATGACCGCCGCCAGCCGGTCGGCGGTGAGCGTGGCGATCACTCCGTCGTCGATGATCCCGGCGGCGTGGAACACGGAGCCCAGCGGGCAGTCGTCCGGAACGGTCTCCAGCAGCGCGGCCAGTGCGGCCCGGTCGGCCACATCGCACGCCACGACCCGGACCCACGCGCCCAGCTCCGCCAGCTCCGCGGCCAGCACCGCCGCATCGGCGGCGGCAGGGCCCGAGCGGCTGGTCAGCACCACCCCGCCGGCCCGGCCGGTCGCCACCAGGTGGCGGGCCACCAGGGCGCCCAGGGTGCCCGTACCACCCGTCACCAACAGCGTCCGCGGGCCACCGGCGAGGGGGCTCGCGGGGTGTTCAACCGCCGCCAGAGCGCCGGACGGACGGGCCAGCCGCCGCCCGAATGCGCCCGTGTCCCGCAGGGCCAGCTCCGGTTCGCCGCCGGCGAGAACCGTCGGCAGTACGGCGATCGGCTCGCCGTTGCCGGTGGCGGGGAGGTCGACGAGGACCAGTCGGCCGGGGTTCTCCGACTGCGCCGAGCGCAGCAGGCCCCGGACCGCGGCCGCCGCCAGGTCCACCACGCTCTGGTCACCCGTGGCCGCCACACCGCCGCGGGTGACGACCACCAGCTGCGCCGACTCCAGGCGCGGTTCGTCCAGCCACTGCTGGGCCAGCGCCAGCAGCTCGCCGGTCATCCGCCGAGCCGCCTCCGGCACCGCATCGGCGGGCGTGGGCGGGGTGCCCACGCAGACCATCACCGTCCGCACAGCGGCGTCGCCGGCCGCGGCGAGCTCGGCCAGGTCGGCGAAGGTCCGCACCGGCACGCCCGCGGCGCCCAGCCCCTGGACCACCCCGAACCGGTCGGCGCCGATCAGCGCCCACTCCCCCGCCGGGGCGGGGGCCTCGGCGACCGGGGCCCACTCCTCGACGAACAGCGCATCGGTCGGTGCGCTGTCGGCGCTCTGGAGCTGGGCGACCGAGACCGGGCGGCTGACCAGCGACTGCACCGACACCACCGGGGCGCCCGTGGCGTCCGCCGCGGTCAGCGCCAGGCCGCCCCGCGCGTCCCGTCGCAGCCGGGCGCGCAGTACCGAAGCGCCGCCGGCGTGCAGTTCCACGCCGGTCCATGCGAACGGCATACGGACCTGCCCCGGCTCGTCCTCCAGGTCGTCCAAGGGGGCAGTGTCCAGGGCCGCGGCGTGCAGGGCGGCGTCGAGCAGAGCCGGATGCAGCCCGAAGGAATGCGCCTCGTGCGCCACCGGCTCCGGGAGCTGCACCTCGGCGAAGATGTCCTCGCCGCGGCGCCAGGCGGCCCGCAGGCCCTGGAACGCCGGGCCGTACACATCGGCCAGCCGCTCCGCGTACACATCGTCGACGTCGAGCGCGGTCGCGCCCTGCGGCGGCCAGACCGACAGGTCCTCCTGGGCCTGCCCGCTCGTCGGGGCCGGGGCCAGCGCACCGGCGGCGTGCTGCACCCATGCCTGCTGCTCGCCGGTCTCGTCGGGGCGCGAGAACACCTCGATCCCCCGGCGCCCCTCGTCGTCGGCCGCGGCCACCACGACCTGGACCTGCACGCCGCTGCCGTCTGCGGGCACCACCAGCGGCGCCTGCAGCGTCAGTTCTTCCAGCAGGCCGCACCCGGCCTGGTCCCCGGCCCGTACCGCCAGCTCCACGAAGCCGGTGCCCGGCAGCAGCACCACGCCG
Source organism: Streptomyces sp. UF-297 (assembly GCF_058245575.1). NCBI lineage: Bacteria > Bacillati > Actinomycetota > Actinomycetes > Kitasatosporales > Streptomycetaceae > Streptomyces > Streptomyces sp. UF-297. The sequence continues at coordinate 4,246 of NZ_JBSIBZ010000161.1, forward strand.
CCCACGGCGTGGTCGGCCAGCCACGGATGGGTACGCACCGACAGCCGCCCCGTGAACACCAGTCCCGCGCCGCCCGCGAGTTCCACCGCCGCGCCCAGCAACGGGTGGTCCACCGCGCCCAGGCCCAGCGACACCGCGTCCTGGCCCGCGCCTGCCAACGACAGGGGAAGCATCCCCTGCGGCCAGAACCGCTCGTGCTGGAAGGCGTACGTCGGCAGTTCCACCCGCCGGCCGGCCGACAGCACCGCGGTCCAGTCCACATCGGCTCCGTGGACGAACGCCTCGGCGAGCGAGGTGACCAGCCGCGCCGCGCCGCCTTCGTCACGGCGCAACGTCCCGCAGACCGCGCCGGGCACCACGCCCGGACCGGCGTCCTGCGCGGCCTCTTCCAGCGTGTCGTTCATCGCCCCCATCAGCACCGGGTGCGGGGTGACCTCGATGAAGATCTGGTGGCCCTGGTCGGCGAGCGTGCGTACGGCACGGTCGAAGTGCACGGTGGCGCGCAGGCTCCCGTACCAGTACGCGGCGTCCAGCTCCTCGCCGGACAGCGTCTCGCCCGTCATGGCCGACACCATCGGCACCCGGCCCTGGCGCGGGGTCACATCGGCCAGTACGGAGACGATCTCCGCCTCCAGCCGCTCCACCTGGGCGCTGTGCGAGGCGTAGTCCACCGCCACCATCCGGGCCCGGATGCCTACCGCGTCCAGTTCGGCCCGCAGCTCTTCCAAAGCCTCCGGCTCGCCGGAAACCACCACCGCGGACGGCCCGTTCACTGCCGCCAACGACAGCCGCTCGCCCCACTTCGGGAGGCGCTGCTCAACGGCCTGAGCCGACTGGCTCACCGAGAGCATCCCGCCCGCACCGGCAAGGGCCTTGAGCGACTGCGACCGCAATGCCACCACACGGGCGCCGTCTTCGAGCGAGAGCATCCCGGCGACCGTCGCCGCCGCGATCTCGCCCTGTGAATGACCGACCACCGCGTTGGGGGCCACGCCGGCGGCCTCCCAGACGGCGGCCAGCGACACCATCACCGCCCACAGCGCAGGCTGCACCACATCCGCGGCCTCCAGAGCGGGAGCGCCCTCGGCACCGGCGAGTACCTCCGACAGCGACCAGTCCACGAACGGCGCCAGCGCCGCCTCGCACTCCGCCAGACGCGCCGCGAACACCGGGCTGGAACAGGCGAGTTCGCAGCCCATTCCCAGCCACTGCGAGCCCTGGCCCGCAAAGGCGAACGCCACCCGCGCGCCGGGCCGGGCCACGCCCGAGACCACCGAACCGGCGGGGACACCGGCGGCCAGGTTCTCCAGACCGGTCAGCAGCTCGGCAGACTCACCGGCCACCACGACGGCCCGGTGCTCGAACGCCGACCGTGTCGTCGCCAGTGACCAGGCCACGTCCACCGGCTCCAACTCCGGCCGCTCCAGCACCCATTCGCGCAACCGGCCCGCCTGGGCCGCCAGGCCCTCGGCCGACTGGCCCGACACCAGCCACGCGCCGGGGCCACCGGCCTCGACGACCGCGGCGGTTTCGGGCGCACCGCTCCCCTCGTCCTCAGCGAGCGCCTCGGCAGGGTCAGGGGCCTCCTCCACGATGACATGGGCGTTGGTGCCGCTCATCCCGAACGAGGACACACCGGCACGGCGTACGCGCCCGTCGGACGGCCACGGCATCGGCTCGTTCAGCAGCTTGATGTCGCCGGCTTCCCAGTCCACGTGCGAGGACGGCTCGGCGGCGTGCAGCGTCTGCGGAAGCCGCTCGTGCTGGAGCGCGAGCACCATCTTGATCACGCCGGCCACACCGGCGGCGGCCTGGGTGTGTCCGATGTTGGACTTCACCGAGCCCAGCCACACCGGACGGTCCTCGGGCCGGTCCTGTCCGTACGTGGCAAGGAGCGCCTGCGCCTCGATCGGGTCACCGAGCGTGGTGCCCGTACCGTGCGCCTCGACCACGTCCACATCGGCGGCCGTCAGCCGGGCATTGGCCAGCGCGGCGCGGATCACCCGCTGCTGGGACGGGCCGTTGGGCGCCGTCAGACCGTTGGACGCACCGTCCTGGTTCACCGCCGAACCCCGTACGACCGCCAGCACCTTGTGCCCGTTGCGCCGGGCGTCCGACAGGCGCTCCAAGGCGAGCATGCCCGCGCCCTCGGCCCAGCCGGTGCCGTCGGCGTCCTCGGAGAACGCGCGGCAGCGCCCGTCCATGGACAGGCCCTGCTGCCGCGAGAAGTCGATGAAGGTCCCCGGCGTCGCCATGACGGTGACGCCACCGGCCAGTGCCAGTGTGCACTCGCCCGAGCGCAGGGCCTGGGCGGCCAGGTGCAGCGCTACGAGGGACGACGAGCACGCGGTGTCCACCGTGACCGCCGGGCCCTCCAGGCCCAGCACGTACGACACCCGGCCCGACAGCACACTCGTCGCATTGCCGGTCATCAGGTGCCCCTCGACCCCTGAACCGCCCTGGCCCGCCAGGGTGAAGCCGTAGCCGGACGCATAGCCACCGGCGAAGACACCGGTCGCGCTGCCGTGCAGCGACTGCGGGTCGATCCCGGCCCGCTCCAGCGCCTCCCACGAGGTCTCCAGCAGCAAACGCTGCTGCGGGTCCATCGCCAGCGCCTCGCGCGGGCTGATCCCGAAGAACCCCGCATCGAACTCCGCCGCGTCGCGCAGGAACGCGCCCTGCGCCACGTACGAGGTGCCGTCCCGCTCGCCGTCCGGGTCGTAGACACCGTCCAGGTCCCAGCCGCGGTCGGTCGGGAAGCCGCTCACCGCGTCCCCGCCGGAAGCCAGCAGGTTCCAGAACTCCTCGGGGCTGCCCGCACCACCCGGGAAGCGGCACGCCATACCCACGATCGCCAACGGCTCGTCCGAAGGCGCCATGACGACCAGCGGAGTGCCGGTACCCGCCTGCTCGCCGGTCAGCTCCGCCCGCAGGAAGTCGGCCATCGCGGCCGGCGTGGGGTAGTCGAAGATCAGCGTGGCGGGCAACCGCAGGCCGGTCAGCGCGTTGAGCCGGTTGCGCAGCTCGACCGCCGTCAGCGAGTCGAAGCCCAGGTCCTTGAACGCCCGGCGGCCCTCGACGGCTTCGGCCGAGGCGTGCCCGAGCACCGCGGCGGCCTCGGCCCGCACCACATCGGTGAGCACCCGCTCCTGCTCCGCCCGCCCCAACCCGGCCAGACGTCGCGTCAGTTCACCCGCACCGCGCAGCGCGGCTTCGGTCCCCGTGCCCACGGCGGCCAGCTGGCGGACCTCCGGCAGATCCCGCACCAGCGGCGCTTCCCACAGCGCCGCCGCATCGGGCGCGGACGCCAACTGGGCCCAGTCCACGTCCATTACGGTCAGCACCGGGTCGGGGCCCTCCAGGGCCTCGCCGAGTGCCCGTACGGCCAGGAGCGGGGCCATCGGCGGCATGGCGCCCCGCTTGGCCCGCGCCCGCACGGCGTCGCTGGACTCGGCGAAACCGCCACCTGCCCATGCGCCCCATGCCACGGTCAGACCGGCGAGCCCACGGCTGCGGCGGTGCTCCGTCAGGGCGTCCAGGTAGGCGTTCGCGGCAGCGTAGTTGCCCTGGCCCGCGGCCCCGAGTGTCGACGCCGCGGAGGAGAACAGTACGAACGCGTCGAGGTCCAGGTCGGCGGTCAGTTCGTCCAGGTGGGCGGCGCCGGCGGCCTTCGCGGCCAGCACCGTCTCCAGGCGCGGTACGGAGAGACGGTCGACCACGCCGTCGTCCAGAACGCCCGCGGTGTGCAGCACCGCGGACAGCGCAGGGCCGCTCGTACCGATCCAGGCCAGCAGCCCGGCCAGGTCGGACCGGTCACTCGCGCCGCAGGCCACGACGTCCACCCGGGTGCCCCGCGCGGCCAACTCGGCCGCCTGAACGGCGATTCCGGGGGCGGCGGGCCCGGAACGGCCGGTGAGGACGAGGCGCGCCGCATCCCGCTCGGCCAGCCAGCGCGACACATGCCCGGCAATCGCACCCGTACCACCGGTGATCAGCACACTGCCGCGCGGTGTCCAGGTACGGCCGTTGGCGCGGGGCTGTACCGCCCGGGTCAGCCTGCGGCCGAGGATTCCGGCCGTCCTGATGGCGACCTGGTCCTCGCCGCACCCGGCCAGCACCGCCACCAGGCGTGCACCGGCCCGGTCGTCCACCGTCGCGGGCAGGTCGACCAACCCGCCCCAGCGTTCGGGGTGTTCCAGGCCGACCACTCGGCCCAGGCCCCACACCTGCGCCTGAACGGGGCTGACCAGCACCTCGTCCGGCGTCGCCGCGACCGCGCCCCGGGTGGCCAGCCACAGGGGGGCGGTGATCCCGGCATCGCCAAGGGCTTGCACGAGGGCCAGCGTCGCGGCCAGTCCCTCGGCCACTACCGGGTGCTCCGGATTCGGCGTCTCGTCCAGCGCCAGCAGCGACAGCACACCGGAGACCCCGGCGGGCTCCATGCCCTCCAGCGCCTTGCCCAGCAGTGCGGCCGCATCGTCCCGGTCCACGGTCCCGGCCGGGACCTCGACCACGACGGCTTCGGCCCCGCGGGCGGCGAGTGCGGCTGCACACTGCTGTGCCGCCTCGTCCTTGCCCTCGCCCAGTCCAGCGGGAGCCGCGATCAGCCACGTCCCGGACAGCACACGGGAGTCGGGCTCGGTGAGGGGAGACCAGTTCACCCGGTAACGCCAGTTCGCGGTCACCGAACGGTCCAGCTCACGGCGCCGCCAGGACGCCAGCATCGGCAGGATCTCGCCCAGGTACCGCTGATCCTCGATCTCCAGCACAGCGGCGACCCGCGCCACGTCGCCGTCCTCGACCGCTGCCCAGAACTGCGACTCGGCCGCCGTACCCGCGACATCGCCGCCGATGAGCGACGCCGCTGTCGGCATCAGCGACAGCACGCCCTCCGGCCAGAACCGCCGGCGCCGGAAGGCGTACGTCGGCAGCTCCACCTGCTCGCCGACCGGGAGCACCGTCGCCCAGTCGACGGTGGCACCGTTGACGAACGCCCGCGCCAGGCCGTTGACAAGGCCGGTCACGTCCCGGTCGTCGCGGCGCTGAAGCGGTACGAAGACACCTTCGTCGGTGCCGATACCGGCCACCGCGTCCGGGCCGAGCGCGGACAGCGAGCCGTCGGGACCCACCTCGATGAACACCGACACGCCTTGCGCGGCGAGCGCGGCGACGGCGTCGGCGAAACGCACCGCCTGCCGGGTCTGCGCCGGCCAGTACGCACTGTCGCACTCGGTCAGCACGTCACCGCTCAGCGCGCCCGCCCACAGCAGCTCCGGACGCCGGTACGTCAACTCGCTTGCGATGGCGCCGAGTTCGTCCAGGACCGGGTCCATGGCAGCGGAGTGGAAGGCGTGCGAGACCCGCAGGCTCCGCACCCGATGCCCCGCACCCCGCCAGTGCTCCACCACCTGCTCGACCGCGTCCGCAGCGCCCGAAACCACCACCGATTCCGGGCCGTTGACCGCCGCGATGGACACCGCGGAGGTCTCTGCCAGCGCGGCCAGCACATCGGCCTCGGACGCGTTGACCGCCGCCATCGCACCGCCGCTGGGCAGCGCCTGCATCAGCCGCGCCCGCGCCGCCACCAGACGACAGGCATCCGGCAACGACAGCACACCAGCCACATACGCCGCCGCCACCTCAC
>NZ_JBSIBZ010000162.1:0-9580 GCF_058245575.1 Streptomyces sp. UF-297
GCGGAGATCCTCCCGCCGCGACGGCGCGCCACCTCGCTCACGAGGCGGAGCCGGCGACGGCCGAAGCCGTCACACCGGCACGGCCCCGCCGGACACCGGCTCAGTGGAAGGTGTGGGCCTCCGCCGGGAAGGCCCCCGAGACCACCTCGTCCGCGAACGACTTCGCCGCGTCGCCCAGCGTCGCCCGAAGCTGGGCGTACTGCTTGACGAAGCGCGGCACCCGCCCCGCGTTCAGGCCCGCCATGTCGGTCCACACCAGGACCTGCGCGTCGCACTCCAGGCCCGCGCCGATGCCGACGGTGGGGATGTGCAGGATGCGGGTGACCTCGGCGGCCAGCTCGGCGGGTACGGCCTCCAGGACGACGGCGAAGGCGCCCGCGTCCTGGACCGCCTTGGCGTCGCGCAGCAGCTGCTGTGCGGCCTCCTCGCCGCGCCCCTGGACCGGGTAGCCGCCGTAGGCGTTGACGGACTGCGGGGTCAGCCCGATGTGCGCCATGACGGGGATGCCGGAGGAGACCAGCAGCTCGATCTGGTGGGCGGAGCGCTCGCCGCCCTCCAGCTTGATGGCGCCCACCCCGGCCTCCTTGACCAGCCGGGTGGCGTTGCGCAGCGCCTGGACGGCGCTCTCCTGGAAGGCGCCGAAGGGCAGGTCGGCGACGACCAGGGCGCGCTTGCTGCCGCGGACGACCGCGGCGGACAGGATGGCGATCTCGTCCATCGTGACGGGCACGGTGGACTCGTAGCCGAGGTGACAGTTGCCCATCGAGTCCCCGACCAGCAGGACGGGGATGCCGGCCTCGTCGAAGACGGAGGCGGTCATCGCGTCGTAGGCGGTGAGCATGGGCCACTTCTCGCCGCGCTCCTTGGCGCGGGCGATGTCGCGTACGGTGATCCGCCGCGAACTCGTGCCCCCGTACAGCGACTTGCTGCTGTCGGATGCGGGCGCGGGCGCGGCGGCGCCGGCCTGCTTCTGGGCAGGCGAAAGCTGCGTCATGGTGACGGCTCCTGTTCATCATCTCGAGGCGCCCTGACGGCGTCCCCGGACGTGCCGTCCATGCTGGCACGTCGTGCCACGGAAGGGAAAGGGCGGGCCGCCAGTACGTCATCGATACGGAACGGGCTCGTATCGGAATGGGCGTACGCTGGCCCGTATGGCAACCGCCTCCGCTCCGTCCGGCTCGGTGCCCGCCAAGCAGGTGCCCGGGCGCATCCACCGCAGGCGCTGGGCGATCCTGGCCGTTCTCATGCTCAGCCTGCTGATCGTGGTGCTGGACACCTCGATCCTCAACGTCGCGATGAAGACGATCGCGACGCCCGCGCCCGTCGGCCTGGGCGCGGGCCAGAGCCGGCTGGAATGGGCGATCAACGCCTACACCCTGGTCTTCGCGGGCCTGCTGTTCACCTCCGGCCTGCTCGGCGACCGGCTCGGCCGCAGGAAGGTGCTGCTGGCGGGTCTGGTCGTCTTCGGCGCCGGGTCCGTGCTCGCCGCCTTCTCCGCCTCCTCCGGCCAGCTCATCGCCTTCCGCGCCGTGATGGGCCTGGGCGGCGCGCTGGTGATGCCCGCCACCCTCGCCATCCTCATGAACGTCTTCGAGCGCGAGGAGCAGCCCAAGGCGATCGGCATCTGGGCGGGCGGGGTGGGCCTGGCCATCGCGATCGGCCCGATAGCCGGCGGCCTTTTGCTGGACCACTTCTGGTGGGGCTCGGTCTTCCTGGTCAACGTCCCCGTCGTGCTCATCGCCCTGGCCGCGATGGTGCTGCTGGTCCCCGACTCCAAGGACCCCGCCCCCGGGCGGCTGGACCCGGTGGGCGTACTGCTCTCGGTCACCGGCCTGGTCCTGCTGGTGTACGGGATCATCAAGGGCGGCCAGCTCGCCGACTTCACCGACCCGCAGGTGCTCGGCACGGTCCTCGGCGGCCTGCTGGTCCTGGTCGGCTTCGTGCTGTACGAGAAGCGCGCCGACCACCCCTCCATCGACATCGGCTACTTCCGCAGGCCCGCCTTCTCGGCCGCCGTCGCCGCCATCGCGCTGGTCTTCTTCGCCCTGATGGGCGTCACGTTCTTCATGGTCTTCTACCTCCAGAGCGTGCGCGGCTTCACGCCCCTGCAGGCCGGGCTGATGCTGCTGCCGCTGGCCGCCGCCCAGATGCTCTTCGCGCCGCGGGCCCGGCTCGTCGTCGAGCGCTTCGGCTCCCGCGTGGTGTGCACCGTCGGCATGCTGCTGGTCGCGCTCACCATGGCGGGGTTCGTCCTGCTGGACACCGCCACCCCGGTCTGGGTGCTGGAGCTGCTCTTCTTCGTCCAGGGCACCGGCATGGCCCACATCATGCCGCCGGTCACCGTCTCGATCATGCAGTCCCTGCCGCGGGAGAAGGCGGGCTCGGGCTCGGCGCTGAACAACACCTTCCGGCAGGTCGGCGGCACCCTCGGCGTCGCCGTACTGGGCTCGGTGCTGTCCACCACCTACCGCAACGGCATCCAGGGCCACCTCGACGCGCTGCCCGCCGCCGTACCGGAGTCCGTACGCCACGCGGCCGGCGAGTCCATCGAGGCGACCCTGGGCCTGGCCGGACGCCTCGGCACGGCCGGCACCTCCCTGACCGAGGCCGCCGATGCCGCCTTCCTGCACGCCATGCACATCACCGCGCTCGGCTCCGCCGCCGTCGCCGTGATCGGCGCCGTAGTGGTCGCGGCCTTCCTGCCGGGCAAGATGGGCAGCGCCCCGCGCGGCGCGGGGCACACGGCGGCACGGAAGGCGGGAGTACGGCGATGAACCGGGCGGCGGGAGACGGCAGGGGCCTTGCTGCGCCCGGTACGGCAGGCCCCGGCGAGCGCCGGGGCCGCCCGCGCAGCGCCGCCGCCGACACCGCGATCATCGAGGCGGTGCTGCGCATGCTGGAGGACGGCGCCTCCGTGGACGCCCTGTCCATGGAGCGCATCGCCCGGGAGGCGGGCGTGGGCAAGGCCACCGTCTACCGCCGCTGGCCCGGCAAGAGCGAGCTGATGCTGGACGTGATGCGCTCGCTGGACGAGGAACACCCGCCGCTGGCCGGGACATCGGTGCGCGAGGACCTGGTGGTGATCCTGGAGTTCCTGCGCAGGCGCGGCCTGGCCAAGCGCAACTCCGCGCTGCTGCGCACCGTCGTCGCCCACATCAAGGCGCACCCGGCGCTGTGGCAGCAGTACCACGACACGGTCGTCCGGGTCCGCCGCGAGGCGCTGCTGGCCGTGCTGCGGCGCGGCACCGACGGCGGCGAGATCCGGGCCGGCCTGGACGTCGACCTGCTGGCGGACCTCTTCGTGGGGCCGATGCTCTCGCGCGCGATGTTCCACGAGTGGAAGGAACTGCCCGAGGGACTCGCCGAGGACATCGTCGACGCGGTCCTGGAAGGCGTACGCCCGCGCCGCTGAGCGCGGTCGCGGGTGTCCTGCGCCGGGCCCCGGTCTGACCTGCCCATGACGGGACTGTGCTCGTTCTGTCACAGCGGCTCCCGCCGCCCCCGAAGGAGGAACCCCGACCCGTCGGCGGGCCGTCCTCATTTCTAAGAAGGCAGATTACGGACCATCGCCTAGGGTCAGGGCCACAGGCGGGCGGACGTACGGCGCGGCGAGCAGGGCAGTGAGGGCAGCTACATGGCGCAGGCATACATGACGGAGGCCGAGCAGGGGCAGGGCCCCGGCCGGAGCGGCTCCCGGGCCGGGCGTCTGCTGCGCTGGTGGCGCCCGCAGGGGATGTGGCGGCGCGGCATCTTCCTGGCGGTGCTCGCCGTGGTGCTCGGCCTGGTCATGGTGCTGCACTCCGACATCCCCAACTCCGTCGGCAACCTGGGCTCGCTGCTGGAGACGTTCCTGCCCTGGCTGGGCCTGGGCGTCCCGCTGCTGCTCGTGGCGGCCGTGCTGCGCCGCTCGGCCACCGCCTTGATCGCGCTGCTGCTGCCGGCCGTGGTGTGGGTCAACCTCTTCGGCGGGCTGATCACCGACAAGTCCGGTACGGGCGGCAACCTCAAGGTCGTCACGCACAACGTCAACGCCGAGAACCCGGACCCGACCGGCACCGCCAAGAGCATCGAGGCCTCCGGCGCCGACGTGGTGGCCCTGGAGGAGCTGACCGCGGCCGCGCTGCCCTCCTACAAGCAGGCGCTGGAGAAGAGCTACCCCTACCGCTCGGTGCTGGGCACGGTCGGGCTGTGGAGCAAGTACCCGCTCAGCGACGCCCGCCCGGTCGACATCAAGATGGGCTGGACGCGGGCGCTGCGCGCCACCGTCGCCGGGCCGAACGGCATCCCCGTCGCGGTCTACGTCGCCCACCTTCCCTCCGTACGCGTCAAGCTGGACGCGGGCTTCACCGCCAACCAGCGCGACAACAGCGCCGACGCGCTGGGCGAGGCGATCGTCGCCGACCCGATCAAGAAGGTCATCCTGCTCGGCGATCTCAACGGCACGATGAACGACCGGTCGCTGGCCCCGGTCACCGCCCAGATGCGCTCCGCCCAGGGCGCGGCGGGCGACGGCTTCGGCTTCACCTGGCCCGCGAGCTTCCCGATGGCGCGGATCGACCAGATCATGGTCAAGGGCATCGACCCGGTCTCGGCCTGGACCCTGCCCAAGACGGGCAGCGACCACCTTCCGATTGCCGCCACGGTAAAGATCTGACCTGGGGCGACGGTCGCCGGGCCGCATTCCGCGGGCCCGGCGGCCCGCACGCGTGACGTCCCGTTCGCGCGACGGATTACACGACGGAATACGCCGCCTGAGAGACTTTGTTCCGACCAAGAACTTACGGAACATCCTGCCGGCGCGCCCCCCCGCGCGCTTCGTCCCCGAAAGGTCTCTCATGCCCTTGGCTCTGCTCGCGCTCGCGATCTCGGCCTTCGGTATCGGCACCACCGAGTTCGTGATGATGGGCCTGCTGCCCAACGTCGCGGGCGATCTGGGCACCTCGGTGCCCACCGCCGGCTACCTCGTCTCCGCCTACGCGCTCGGCGTCGTCATCGGCGCCCCGCTGCTGACCGCCCTGGGCTCCCGCGTCCCGCGCAAGCGGATGCTGGTGGCCCTGATGGCCGTCTTCACCCTCGGCAACCTCGCCTCCGCCCTGGCCACCGACTTCGGTCTGCTGGTCGCCGGGCGGCTGCTGGCCGGTCTTCCGCACGGCGCCTTCTTCGGCGTCGGCGCCGTGGTGGCCGCCAAGCTGGCCAAGGAGGGCCGCCAGGCGCGCGCCGTGGCGACGATGTTCCTCGGCCTGACGGTCGCCAACATCGTCGGCGTACCCGTGGGCACCTGGCTCGGCCAGCAGCTCGGCTGGCGCGCCACCTTCCTGGTCGTCACCGCGATCGGGCTGGTCGCGATGGCCTCGCTGGCCCGGCTGATTCCGCCGCTGCCCGCCGAGGAGCCGGCCGGACTGGGCCGCGAGCTGCGCGCGCTGGGCGACAGCCAGGTGCTGCTCGGCCTGCTCACCACCGTCTTCGGCTTCGCCGGCGTCTTCGCCGTCTACAGCTACCTCGCCTCGATGATGACCGAGGTCACCGGCTTCGCGGAGTCCTCCGTACCCCTCGTGCTGGCCCTCTTCGGCATCGGCATGACCCTGGGCGCACTGGCCGCCGGGCCGCTGACCGACCGGGCGCTGCGCCCCACGCTGTACGGGTCCATGGCGGCGCTCGCCGCCACCCTGGTCGCCTTCCACTTCACCGCCCAGTCCACGTGGGCGGCCCTGGTCACCGTCGTCGTCCTGGGCGCCGTCGGCTTCATGACCACCACCCCGCTGCAGATGCTGGTCATGAACAAGGCCCAGCACGCGCCCACGCTGGCCGCCGCCTCCAACCAGTCCGCCTTCAACCTCGCCAACGCCGGCGGCGCCTGGGTGGGCGGCCTCGCGCTGGCCGCGGGCTGGGGCTGGACCTCACCGACCCTGGTCGGCGCCGTACTGGCGGCCGTCGGCCTGGCCCTGGCCCTCACCGCGGGGCTGCTGGACCGCTCCGCCCCCGAGCCCTCCCAGATCGTCGCCCGCAGCGAGGAGGCGGCCCCGGCGGCCGAGGTCCCGGACCGCATCGGCTGACCGCCCCCGGCCGCCCGTCGCCGCCTGCCCGTCGCCGACCGCCCGGCGGCCCAGCCCGGTCCGCCCGCGGAAAACCCGGTGCGGCCGGTGATCGCGATTGCTACGGTCCGTGCCATGAGTTCCTGTACGGGCCAGACCTGGTTCCTCAAGCCCCGCCGCGCCCTGACGCGGCGAGGCTGATACCGGCTTTTCGACAGCTCCGCCGCACCACGGCCCTGGCCGGTGCGGTACCAAGTGCTGCCCGGCTCCGACGACTTCTCCTGCGGAGCACCTCTCATGAACGACGCTCACCACCACCCCGTGAACGACCTTCGCGACCTTCTCCCGTCGGCCGAGCCGGACCAGCGGGCCGCGCCGGCCGAGCTGACCGACTGGGTCACCCGCAACGCCCACCGGCTGGCCACCCTCGACCCCGAGGCGCCGCTGGACGACCTGGAACCGCTGCGCGCCATCGTGGGCGGCGCCCGCGTGGTCGCCCTCGGTGAAAACTCCCACCAGATCCGCGAGTTCGGGCTGCTGCGCGACCGCATCCTGCGCTTCCTGGTCCAGGAGCTGGGCTTCACCGCCTACGCCATGGAGTACGGAGCCGCCGAGGGCCGCGCCGTCGACGCCTGGCTCCAGGGCGGGCCCGGCGACATCGACGACCTGCTGGCGCCACGGGAGGACGCCTCGACGGGCCTGGGCATGCCGGCCGAGGTCCGGGACACCCTGCGCCGGCTGCGGCGGCACAACGCCACCGCCGAGCACCCCGTCACCTTCCTCGGCTGCGACATCCCCCGGGCCGGGGGCTCGCTCGCGCCCGTACTGGAGCCGGTCGCCGACTACCTGGCCACCGTGGACCCCGGAGCGCTGCGCTTCCTGCACACCGCACTGGAGGTCTCCGGGCCGATCTCGGGCGCCACGGTCATGGTGCCGGCCTTCGCCCGGCTCGACCTGGACCCGGCGCTGCAGGACCGGCTCACCACCGCGCTGGCCCGGCTGCTGGGCCGCTTCACGGTCCTGCGCGAGGTCTACACCGAGCGCGGCGGCCGCACGGCGTACGAGACGGCGCTCTCGGACGTACGGGCGGCGGTGGCCACCGACCACGCGCAGCGCGCCATGGCCGAGGCGCTCGCGGGCACGCCCGACATCGCGGGCTTCGCCACCCGCGAGCGCTATCTCGCCGATACGCTGCTGGACTTCCTGGAGCGGTCCGGGCCCGGCACCCGCGCCGTGCTCGTCGGGCACAACGCGCACATCCAGCGCGCCGCCAACCGGGACGACGGGCCGCTGGCGGCGACCACCATGGGCAATCTCCTCGCCCGGGCGCTCGGCGCCGACTACGCCGCCGTCGCGCTGACCGGCAACGGCGGCGAGACGGTGGAGAACGTGCCCGACCGGGACCACCCGGCCGGGATGCGCTGGGGCCGGGCCGCCACGCCCGAGGCCGCGCCGGACAGCGTCGAGGCGCTGTTCGCGGGCGTACCGCAGGCACCGTCCCTGATCGCCACCCGCGCGCTGCGCGAGCACGCGCGCCGCCACGGTCTGCCCGGCCCGGCCCGCACCCGGCTGGACACCGCCTTCATCGAGGTCCCGGCGCTGGAGGCGTTCGACGCGATCGTCAGCGTCCCGCGCACCACCCTCAGCGCCGACCTCACCGGCTAGGGATCGGCGGGCGCCCCGCTTCAGGGGCGCCCGGCTACGCCGTCTCCCGCCAGCGGTTGGTGATCGGCAGCCGCCGGTCCTTGCCGAAGCCCTTGGCGGAGATCTTGGTGCCCGGGGGGTACTGGCGGCGCTTGTACTCGGCGGTGTCCACCAGGCGCAGCACGCGTACCACCAGGTCCTCGTCGAAGCCCTGCGCGACGATCTCTGCGCGCCCCCGGTCCCGGTCCACGTACAGCTCCAGGATCCGGTCCAGTACGGCGTAGTCGGGCAGCGAGTCGGTGTCCACCTGCCCCGGGCGCAACTCGGCGCTCGGGGGTTTGGTGAGGGAGTTCTCCGGGATGGGCGGCAGTTCGCCGCGGTCGGCGGCGGCCTGGTTGCGCCAGCGGGCGAGCCGGAAGATGTCGGTCTTGTAGACGTCCTTGACGGGGCCGTACGCGCCGACGGAGTCGCCGTACAGCGTCGAATAGCCGCACGCGAGCTCGGACTTGTTGCCCGGGGCCAGCACGATGTGCCCCTCCTGGTTGGAGATCGCCATCAGCGTCGTGCCGCGCAGCCGCGACTGGAGGTTCTCCTCGGCGAGCCCCGTCAGCTCCAGCGCTCCCATGTACGCGTCGAACATCGGGCCGATGGGCACCGTACGGAAGTTCAGGCCGGTGCGCCGGGCCAGTTCGGCGGCGTCGGACAGGGAGTGGTCGGAGGAGTAGCGCGAGGGCATGGCCACCGCGTGGACGTTGGCGGCGCCCAGCGCGTCGCAGGCGATGGCGGCGACGAGGGCGGAGTCGATGCCGCCGGAGAGCCCGAGCACCACACTGGCGAAGCCGTTCTTGGCGGCGTACGCCCGCAGGCCCACCACCAGCGCCGTATAGATCTCCTCCAGGTCCTCCATCCGGCCGGCCTGCCCGCCAGGCTCCCGCGGCTCGTAGGCGGGCAGCGGCTCCGGCGTCAGGACGACATGCTCGATGCGCAGGCCGTCGTCCACCACACCGGAGGGCGGCTCGGGCGCGGCGGCGGGCAGTTCGAGGTCGAGCAGCACACAGCACTCGGCGAACTGCGGTGCGCGCGCGAGGACTTCACCGTCCTTGCCGACCACGATCGAGTCGCCGTCGAAGACCAGCTCGTCCTGTCCGCCGGTCATCGCGAGATAGGCCGTGGTGCAGCCCGCCTCCTGTGCGCGCTTGCGGACCAGTTCCAGGCGGGTGTCGTCCTTGTCGCGCTCGTACGGCGAGGCGTTGACCGAGAGCAGCAGCCCGGCCCCGGCCGCGCGGGCGGCGGGCACCCGGCCGCCGTCCTGCCACAGGTCCTCGCAGATGGCGAGCGCGACATCGACGCCGTGGACGCGCACGACGGGCAGCGTCTGACCGGGGACGAAGTAGCGGAACTCGTCGAAGACACCGTAGTTGGGCAGGTGGTGCTTGGCGTAGGTGAGCGCGACCTCGCCGCCGTACAGCACCGCGGCGGCGTTCTGCGGGGACCCGGCGGGCCTGCCGAAGCGCGGCTCGTCCTTCTCGCACCGGTCCAAGTACCCGACGACCACCGGGAGTTGGCCGAAGCCCTGCTCGGCCAGCCGGGACGCCAGCGACCGCAGCGCGGCCCGGCTCGCCTCGACGAAGGACGACCGCAGCGCGAGATCCTCGACGGGATAGCCGGTCAGCGCCATTTCGGGGAACGCGACCAGGTGCGCGCCCCGCTCGGCGGCGTGCCGGGTCCAGCGCACGACCGCGTCGGCGTTAGCGCCGATATCGCCGACGCAGGAATCGATCTGGTTGAGGGCGATGCGAAGTTGGGGCACGCCGCCCAGTGTAATCGTCCATCTGACGTTATGCCGGTCGGGCGGGTTGTGGCGCGCTGGGGAGGCGGGCCCCGCACCCGCGCGGTGCGGGGCC
>NZ_JBSIBZ010000163.1:0-9459 GCF_058245575.1 Streptomyces sp. UF-297
GCTCGCTCATGCGCCAGCCTCCCTACGGTCGGCGGGCTCGCCTTCGCACCGCGCGCACCTTTCGATGATTCGCTCGCCGGGCTCGCTCATGCGCGCCGTTCTCCTTCCTCGACGGGCAGTTCGGCCCGTACTCGCCAGATCTTGCCCCCGTCGGCGTCGGTCACCCCGCCCGCCTCGAACTCCCCGCCCAGCAGCGCGACCCGCTCGCGCATCCCCACCAGGCCCGCGCCGGAACCGGGCGCGCGCGGGCCGGGCCGGTCGCCGAAGGGGCTGAGGACCGTGACGGTGAGCGGCCCCTGGGGCGGGCCCGCGACGCGCACGGTGACCTCGCCGGGCGCCGCGTGCTTGAGGGCGTTGGTCAGCGACTCCTGGACGATGCGGTACGCGGCCAGCTCGACCGGGGCCGGCGGGCGCAGCCCGGCCGAGCGCTCGTCCCGGAGCGTGAAAGCCAGGCCGCTGGCGGCGCCGTTGGTGGCGGCCTGGGCGACCAGGGCGTCCAGCGCGTCCAGGGTGGGCGCGGCGGCCGGCTCGTCGGCGCCGGTCGCGTCCCGCAACAGGCCGATCAGGCGGCGCATTTCGGCCAGCCCCTGCACGCTGTTCTCGCGGATGACGCCCAGCGCCTCCTGGGTGGCCGCCGGGTCGTTGATCGACTGCGCGGCGGTGGAGTGGATCGCGATGGCGGAGAGGTGGTTGGCCACCATGTCGTGCAGCTCGCGCGCCATCCGGGCGCGCTCGGCGACCACCGCCTGGCTGCGGTCCATCTCCGCCAGCAGCGCGGTCTGCTGGGCCCGCATCTGGGCGGCCAGCGCGCTGTCGCGGTGCTGACGGACGATCAAACCCGTGGAGGCGGGGGCGATGGTGACCAGCCCGAAGACGGCGCCGACGAGCAGGGCCTCGGGCTTGTGCCACACGGCCAGCAGGGCGATGGTGACGGCGACGGTGAGGACCATGCAGACCGGGACGACCGGCCGGGTCAGCCGCGGCTTGCCGTACACCAGGGCCGCGTAGATGACATCGGTGAACATCAGGGGCGTGGCCAGCAGCGAGCCGGTGACCACATCGCCGGCGAGCGCGAGGGCGGCGGGCAGCAGCAACCAGGGCTGGGCGGTGCGCCGCAGCAGTTCCAGGGCCGCCATCGCCACCAGCGGGATCAGCGGCAGCAGCGGGTGATCGCGGGTGGGCGGCCCGCTGGAGTACACGTTCAGGGACCACAGGATCAGCCCGCCGACCAGCCCCGTGACGGCGATGAGCACATCGTGGCGGTGGGGGCGGCCTGGGGCGGCGAAGGGTCTCGCGGTCACCCCTCCATCAAACACGGCGCCGGAGCCAGCCGCGTCCGCGTACCGGGCGATCTCCCGCTGCATCCTTCGATGTAGCGGCGAATCGTCGCAGGCGACGAGGCGGGGGCGCCAAGAGGAGGGGAGATTGGAGGGGTCGGGGGAACGAGAGGAGCAACACCGTGATCGTCACGCTGATCGTCGTCTGCGAGGTCGGCTTCTGGGTCCTGCTGGCCGGCGGGCTGAGCCTGCGCTATCTGGCCCGGATGCCGCGTACCGGCGCGGCGGTGCTGCTGCTCGAACCGCTGCTGGAACTGCTGCTGCTGATCGTCACCGCGATCGATCTGAAGAACGGTGCCGGCGCCGACTGGAAGCACGGTCTGGCCGCCGTCTACATCGGCTTCACCGTCGCCTACGGCCACTACACGATCAAGTGGGTGGACTCGCACTTCGCGTACCGCTTCGCGGGCGGGCCGAAGCCGGTCAGGCTCCACGGCGCCGCGCGCAGCCGGCACGAGTGGAAGATGTGGTTCCGGACGGTCGTGATGGCGGCCGTCGCCATCGGGCTGCTCCAGCTCGCGACCTGGTACGTGGGGGACGACGGGGACACCAGCACGCTCGGCGGCTGGCAGTCGGGCGCGATCAAGCTCGTCGGCATCCATGCCCTGATCGCCCTGAGCTACACGATCTGGCCCAAGAAGGCACCGGCCGTGGAAGCGGCGGCCGCCGGTGAAGAGCGGCCCCGCTCCCTGACCAAGAGGTGACCGGCGCGGTGCTCGGCGTTCCCCGCCGGGCACCCAGCCGGGGCCTGGGCGTGGCTCAGCGCTCCCCGCCGGGCACCCAGAGGACGTCTCCGACCTCCTTGTTGGCCGTGCGCGCCAGGATGAACAGGAGGTCGGAGAGGCGGTTGAGGTAGGTGGCGGTGAGCGGGTTCATGGAGTCGGCGAACTCCTCCAGGGCCGCCCAGGTGGAGCGCTCGGCGCGGCGTACGACCGTGCACGCCTGGTGCAGCAGCGCGGCACCCGCCGTGCCGCCCGGCAGGATGAAGCTGCGCAGCTTCTCCAGGTCCTCCAGGAAGCGGTCGCAGTCCGCCTCCAGCTTGTCGATGTAGGCCTGTTCGACCCGCAGCGGGGGGAACTCGGGGTTCTCCACGACCGGGGTGCACAGGTCGGCGCCGACGTCGAAGAGGTCGTTCTGGACCCGTACGAGGACGGCGGTGACCTCCTCGGGGAGCGAGCCGAGCGCGATGGCCACGCCGATCGCCGCATTGGCCTCGTTGGCGTCCGCGTACGCCGAGATCCGCGAGTCGGTCTTGGCGGTGCGGCTCATGTCGCCAAGCGCGGTGGTGCCCTTGTCCCCGGTGCGGGTGTAGATGCGCGTCAGATTGACCATAGGGCCGAGACTACGCGGCGGCCCTGGCGAAGGCCCGTGTGCCGATGGTCACGGACACCGCCGCGAGCGCGGCCGCGGCCAGGGCGCCGTACAGCAGCGCGGCGGCGCCGTAGTCGCCGACGAAGGCGGCACGCACCGCGTCCACGAGGTAGCGCAGCGGCATGAAGTGCGAGACCACGTCCAGCCATTGCGGCCCCAGTGCCATCGGCAGGATCAGTCCGGACAGCAGCATCGCCGGCATGGTGACGGCGTTGACGACCGGGCCGAACTCGTGCGGGGCGCTCGCCTTCATCCCCAGCGCGTAGGAGAGCGAGGCCAGCGACAGGGCCAGTACGGCGACGAAGGCGAAGCCGGTCAGGACGCCGCCCAGCGGCGCGCGCAGCCCCAGCACCAGGGCCGCCAGCACCAGCAGCCCCGACTGGCACACCAGCAGCAGCACGTCCCGCAGCACCCGCCCCATCAGCAGCGCCCCGCGGCTCACCGGCGTGACCCGCATGCGCTCCACCACCCCCTGCTGCTTCTCCACGACGATGGCGAACCCGCTGAACGAGGCGCCGAACAGGGCGAGTTGCAGCAGCAGTCCCGGCACCAGCACCTGCCAGGAGCTGCCGTGCGGGGCGATCGGCAGGCCGGTCAGCAGCGGCCCGAAGAAGAACAGGTACAGCAGCGGCATCACCAGACCGAACAGCATCTGGACACGGGAGCGCAGCGTCTGGCGGGCGTAGCGCCCGAAGACCAGCGCGGTGTCGGACAGGAAGACGGACATGGGGCGGGCTCCTAGACGGCTACGGGGGCGGGGTCGGACGGGGCCGCGGCGCCGCGCCCGGTGAGGGCGAGGAAGGCGTCCTGCAGCGAGGCGCCGGCCGATCCGGCGTAGCGCTCCTTGAGGGCGGTGGGCGTCCCCTCGGCGGCCACCGCGCCGTGGTCGATGACCACCAGGCGGTCGGCGAGCGCGTCCGCCTCGTCCAGGTAGTGGGTGGTCAGCACGACGGTGGTGCCGTGCTCGGCGCGCAGCGCGCGCACCAGGTCCCACAGGGCGGCCCGGCTGCCCGGGTCCAGCCCGGTGGTCGGCTCGTCCAGGAAGAGCACCTCGGGGCGGTGGACCAGCCCCAGCGCGAGGTCCAGGCGCCGGCGCTGCCCGCCGGACAGTGCCGCGCACGGGCGGTCCAGCAGTTCGCTCAGCCCCAGGTCGCGCGCCAACTCCTCGGCGCGGGCGGCCGCTTGGGCCTTGGACAGGCGGTACAGCCGCCCCTGGGTGACCAGTTCCTCGCGTACGGAAACGGCCGGGTCCACGCCGCCGGACTGGGCCACGTAGCCGCACTCGCGCCGTACGCCCGCGGGGTCGGTCGCCAGGTCGCAGCCGGCGACGGTGGCGCTGCCCGCGGTGGGGGCCAGCAGCGTGGTGAGCATGCGCAGGGTCGTGGTCTTGCCCGCGCCGTTGGGGCCCAGGAAGCCGAGGATCTCGCCGCGCCCGACGGTGAGGTCGATGCCGCGTACGGCCTCGACGGGGCCGTGCTTGGTGGTGAAGGTCCGGGCCAGGCCGGTGGTGGTGATGACACTCGTCATGCCGACCAGAAAAACAGAGGGACTGAAATTTTGCAATGCCTCCAAAATTTCATGCAGGCCAAGAACGCCTACGATGAGGGCATGGCAGAGGGACTCAGGGAGCGCAAGAAGCGGCAGACCCGGCAGTACATCTCCGACACGGCCACCGGTCTGTTCCTGGAGCGCGGCTTCGACGCCGTGACCATCGCGGAGATCGCCGAGGCCGCCGATGTGTCGGTCAACACCGTCTACAACTACTTCCCGGCCAAGGAGGACCTCTTCCTGGACCGCGGGCCCGAACTGGTCGAGCGGCTGTCGCGGTTCGTACGGGCCCGCGACGTGGGGGAGTCGGCCGCCGCCGCCGTGCTGCGCGGGCTGCGCGAGGAGGTGGAGAGCGTCTCGCCCAAGGTCGGGCTGATCGAGGGATTCGAGGCCTTCATGAAGGTCGTGCACTCCTCGTCCACCCTCCAGGCGCGCATGTGGCACCTCCAGCGGGAGCAGTACGACCACCTGGAGGCCATCCTCCGCCAGGAGACCGGCGCCGCTCGGAAGGACCCGCTGCCCGCCCTGATGGCCGGCCAGATCAACTGGGTGCACCAGACCCTGATGACCGCCATCGCCCACGAGATGATGACCGGCCGCAAGGCCGCGGTCGTCTCGCGCGAGGCGCTGGGGCTGCTGGACGAGATGGAGGACCTGCTGAGCGAAAAGGTCCTCAACTACGCGGTGCGGGAGGCCGGATGACGGGGGCCGGTGTGATGTCCGTCATGGAAAACGAGCGCTTTGGCCCGAAGGGCCTCGTCGAGGGGTGGCGGTCGGGCGACGGGCGGGCGTGACGCGCATCTCTATGCCCCCAAAGGATCGTCCCCGGGCGCTAACGTCACACCGAGAGCCGTTAAGTGCACAGGGTGTTAGGGGACAGCAGTGGCAAGGAAGCTCGCCGTCATCGGAGCCGGCCTCATGGGGTCGGGCATCGCGCAGGTATCGGCCCAGGCGGGCTGGGACGTGGTGCTGCGCGATGTGACGGACGAGGCGCTGGCGCGCGGCAGGAGCGGCATCGAGGCCTCGTACGCGAAGTTCGTCTCCAAGGGCAAGCTGGAGGCCCCCGCGGCCGAGAAGGCGCTGGCCCGTATCACCACCACCACCGACCTCGAAGCGGTCGCCGACGCGGACGTCGTCGTCGAGGCCGTCTTCGAGAAGATCGAGGTCAAGCGGGAGATCTTCCAGAACCTGGACAAGATCGCCAAGGAGGAGGCGGTGCTCGCCTCCAACACCTCCGCCATCCCGATCACCAAGATCGCGGCGGCCACGAGCCGCCCGGACCGCGTGGTGGGCACGCACTTCTTCTCGCCCGTGCCGATGATGCAGCTTTGCGAGCTGGTGCGCGGGTACAAGACCAGCGACGAAACCCTCGCCACCGCACGGGAGTTCGCCGAATCGGTCGGCAAGACCTGCATCGTCGTCAACCGCGACGTCGCGGGCTTTGTCACCACCCGCCTGATCACCGCGCTGGTGGTCGAGGCGGCGAAGCTGTACGAGTCGGGCGTGGCCAGCGCCGAGGACATCGACATCGCCTGCAAGCTGGGCTTCGGCCACGCCATGGGCCCGCTGGCCACCGCCGACCTGACGGGCGTGGACATCCTCATGCACGCCACCGACAACATCTACGCCGAGTCGCAGGACGAGAAGTTCGCCCCGCCGGAGATCATGCGGCGCATGGTCGACGCGGGTGACATCGGCCGCAAGAGCGGGCAGGGCTTCTACCAGCACTGAGCGCTGATACCGCGTCAGGGGCCCGGCGGTCAAACGCCGGGTCCGTCGGCGTCACCCCATGGGGTGGTTTCGGTATCGGTTCGCTTACAGGCGGCAACTTCGCCGTACGAGAGGCAGTCAGTTCTGTAGACGTAACGGACGCGATCACATCACCGTGAGGAGCGCATATGCACATCAGGGGCGACCACGCCGAGCTGGTCGTCGGGGGCCGCCTCGACGTCCGTAGCGCGGCGGACGCCCGTACGGCCCTGCACACCGCCGTCGACTCCGGTCGCGGCGACCTCGTGCTGGACCTGACCGAGCTGGATTCGTGGGACGCCACGGGACTTGGCGTGATCATGGGGGCGCACCGCCGGGCGGGACGGGCCAACCGCCGGCTCGTCCTGAGGGGAGTGCCGCCCCAGATGCAGCGCCTTTTGGTGGCCACCCGGCTGCACCGCATCCTCGCCATCGAGGGCGGCATCGAGGCGGAGTCACTGCCGCGTGTATGAGGGGCGCGAGCGAGGTACCCCAGAGGTACAGCGCCGTGCACGGCTCCGGACGGCCGTGGACGGAGCCACAGTTGAAGGCGGCAAGATCAATGCCGCATACGCGAAGTATCCTCACAACACTGTGACGTTCCGGGCAGGACCGGACCCCGCTGATTCGTAGATACTGTCCCAAGGTCTAGGGTTCGGTTCCCGCCGGGTACCAACAGACCACGGTGGGACCGGACCAGACGCGACGGCAGGGGGAGTGCGGAAAGGCCGGGAGACCTTGTCCGTACGCCAAAGCTTCTGGGGGGCATCGACCATGGACCCGAACAACAGCCGCGGTCCGCAGGAGCGCGGCGAGCAGGCCGGTTCCGGCGCGCCGCAACCGCCCGCGTTCGGCGGCTCTCCGGCCGCCGCCGGCGGCCTCGCGCGCACCGTGCAGCTCGTCTCGGGCGAGTACCTCCTCACCGTCAATCCGGTGGACGGCAGCGAGATCGAGCCGTGCCCGCCGGGGGAGCAGCCCTCCCCTCCGGAGAAGCACGGGCCCGAGGAGCGCGCCGACCTCGCGCGCGCCGCGGCCCCGCCCGCCACCCCCGGCTTCGCGGGCCACGACATACCCCTGCTGGAGCGGCGGGAGGAGACCGACCGCCTGGTGCGGCTGCTGGCCCGCGGCCGGTCCGTACGCGTCACGGGACCCTCCGGGTCGGGCCGCAGCCGGCTGCTGGACGCGGTCGCCATCGCCTGCGCCGACCTCGCGCCCGACGGCGTGGTGCGCCTCTCCGGCTACCACCGCACGCCCGTCGACGTGATGTACGAGCTGCTGGGGGCCGTGCACCGCGCCCCGCTGTACCGCCCCGACCGCGGCGAACTGCTGCGCATGCTCGGCGAGATCGGCGCCATCGTCGTCCTGGACGACCTGGAGTTCGGCGGCGGCGCGCTGGAGGAGCTGCTGGGCGCGACGCCGGAGTGCGCCTTCCTGCTCTCCGCGACCCCCGATGTCGCGGCCCCCTCGCCCGACTCCCACCTCGAAGAGGTCTTCCTCGGCGGGATCGGGCGCACGGCCTGCCTGGAGCTGCTGGAGCGGATCGCCGGCCGGGCGCTGGGCGAGGACGAGGCGGCCTGGGCCGCTGACCTGTGGTTCGAGTCGGAGGGGCTGCCGCTGCGGTTCGTGCAGGCCGGAGCGCTGCTGCGGCAGCGCGATGAGCTGCGCGCCGACCCCGCCGCGTTCGACGCGTACGGCACGTATGCGATGCGCCCCTACGAGGCACCCTCGGGCTCCGGTGACGGCGCTGACGTACCGCTGCCCTCCATCGCGGACGCCGCCTCGCCCGCGCCGCTGCTGGCCTCCCGGCTGAGCGGCGCCGCCCGCGAGACCCTGCGCTTCGCGATCGCGCTGGGCGGCGAGGTGCCGCACCAGGCGCATCTGCCCGCGCTGGCCCAGGACACCCACGCGGACGCCGCGCTCGGCGAGCTGCTGGGCTGCGGGCTGGTCACCACCGCCGGGCGGCACTACCGCCTGGCGTCCGGTGTGCAGGACCAGTTGGAGGCGGCCGGGTACGGCGACGGCGCCATCGAGCGGGCGCACACCGCCGCCCGGCACTACGCCTGGTGGGCCGGGCACCCCTCGGTCACGTCCGAGCGGGCCGCCGTCGAGGCGGACGCGGTGCTCGCGGCGATGGCCAAGCTCACCGGGAGCCGGGCCGGCGGACACCCCGCGGCGGCCGTGCTGCTGGCCCGCACGGCAGCGCCCGCCTTCGCCGCCGCGCTGCACTGGAGCGCCTGGGAGCGCAGCCTGCGGCACGGCGCCGAGGCCGCGCGGATCGCGGGGGAGGTCGCCGAAGAGGCGTATTTCCACCACGAGTTGGGCGTGCTGGCGCTGTGCAGCGGCAATCTGGAGCGGGCGCGGGCCGAGCTGGAGGCGTCCATAGGGCTGCGCGGGGTGCTCTCGGACCGGCGGGGCGCGGTCGCCGGGCGGCGTGCGCTGGCGCTGGTGGCGGACCGCTCCGGTACGTACCCGCCCACGCATCCCACCGCGGCGGCGGCCGGCGAGGAAGTGCCGGACGCGCTGACGGAGGAGTCCGCCTCGCCGCCCGGCGGGGTGGCCTCGGCGGCGGCGCCGGTGCCCGCCGTCGACGACACCGCGCCGACGGTCATCACGCACAAGGCCGCGGCCGGCGGCGGCGCGAGGACCGCGGCGCCGGGCATCAAGCGTCCGGTGCTCAGCGGCGCCCGGCGCAATCTGGTGGCGGCGGGCGCGGGCGCGCTGCTGGTGGCCGCGCTGGGCACGGTCGTGACGCTGGGCGCCACCTCCGGCGGCGACGGCCCCACCTCGGACAAGGTCACCACCGAGCGGTCCGCGCAGAAGGGCGAGGACGGCGGCCGGATGGACGCCGACCAGCCCGCGGCGGGGTCCTCCCGGCAGCCGGGCTCCGGCGCGGGCGCCGCCTCGGTCGGGCCCCACACCCCGGGCAGTACGGGTACGGGCAAGGCCACCGATCCGACGAGCGGGGCGCCGACCAAGGGCCCGACGGGCGGCCCCACCACGCCGACCACCGGCCCGAAGCCGACGGACCCCAAGCCGACGGACCCCAAGCCGACGGACCCGAAGCCGACCGATCCCAAGCCCACGGACCCCAAGCCCACCGATCCCAAGCCCACGGACCCCAAGCCCACGGACCCGAAGCCGACCGATCCCAAGCCCACGGACCCCAAGCCCACCGATCCGGCGCCGTCCCCGCCGCAGACGCCGACGACCACGGCCAGCGGTCCGGCGCCCAGCACCCCGGTCGGGACGACCCCGGGCGGGGGCACCCCCGGCAACACGGCCTCCGAGCCGGTCCCGCCGACGGCCTGACGGACGCCGAGCGCTTCGCTGGGGGTGTGGTCGGCCAGCTGCGGACCGGCGGTGGCTGGTCGCGCCCCCGCGGCGGAGCCGCACAGCGACTCGGCCCCGCGCCCCTCAGCAGCACCGACAGCGGCCCGCCGCCGCGGTGATGAGC
>NZ_JBSIBZ010000164.1:0-9142 GCF_058245575.1 Streptomyces sp. UF-297
GCCCTCCAGCAGGTTGCCTTCCCAGTGGGTCTGAGCGGTGCGCGTGGTTGCCATGGTGGGGTAACTCCCGGTTGTGGGTGAAAAGGGGACTGCGCAGGTCAGCTTAGTGAGGTGCGCGGGGCGGATGACGCCGTCGGCGGGATTGCGCTCATACGGAGGCGCCGGGCGCATGGCCGAGCTGGGGCTGTTGGAGCGCGCGCGTCGGTGGGACGCTGCCGGATATGGGCGCGATGAGGCGCATAGGGCGCAAAAGCTGCATACGACACCTATGGCATGGCCGGGGGCGACGGGCGCTGATGGCGGCGGGGGCCGCGGGCGCCGCGGCCGTCACGGTCGTGGCCTGTCAGCCGGTCGGCGGGCTCAACTCCTCCTCGGTGGCCATCACCACCGACCAGACCGGTACCCGCGCGCTGGAGCGGGCGGGCGTACAGGTGCGGTGGCTCAGCTGCACCGCGACCGTGGACAACGGAGACGGTCGGATATCCGCCAACCCGCGGCACGACGGCACGGCGTCGGCCTCGCCCACCGGGCGCTCGGTGGCGACCGTGGACTGCCAGGGCGAGACCGACCGGGGCGAGACGATCACCATCAAGGGGCGGGTGACGCAGGAGATCGACGGGCGCTGCGTACGCGGCGACCTGACCGCGCGGGTCGGTGGCCGGGTGGTCTTCCAGGCCAGTGTGCTCGGCGACTGCAGCCGCCCGCCGTCCGACTCCTGGACGCCCACGGGCCGCCCGTCCTGGTCGCAGCCCGGCGAGCCGTCCGACACCGCCTCCCACGATCCGTCGCCGACCTGCGACGACGGGCACGACGGGCACGACGGGCATGGCAAGGACGGCCACGGAGACGGCCACGACAAGGGCGGACAGGGCGACGGCCAGGGCAAGGACGGGCAGGACGCGGGCTGGCAGGGCGGGGGCGAGCACGACAACGGCGGTGGCGACCACGGCGACCACGGCGACAACGCTGGCCACGACAACAACGACGACAACGGCGACCACGGAGACAACAAGGGCGACAACAACGGCGACGGCAAAGGCGGTTGGGACGGCGGCGGCGACGGTCAGGGCCATGGCGACGGCGGGAACGGCAGCCGTCACGGCGATGACGGTCACGACAACCGGCCCGATCCACAAGGCACTTGGGCCGCGCGCCGGTAACCGCCCCGCATAGGGTAGGTGCATGGCGGACGAGTCCCCTCTGATACGCAGTCTGCGCGGCGCCGTCGACGGCGCACCCGACGACGTACCGCTGCGGCTGCACCTGGCCCAACTCCTGCTGGACGCGGGCCGGTCACAGGACGCCATCGCCCAGATCGCGGTGGCCCTGGCGCGCGATCCGGGCAGCGCCGAGGCGCAGGCCCTGATGGCGCGGGCCGTCGCCCCCGCGCAGACCTCCGTACCGGCCTCCGTCCCCGTGACCGGCCCCGCCTACGACTGGAAACGGGCCGAGGACGAGGTCGCGGACGTGCTTTCGCCACGGTTCGTCGAGACGCCGCTGACCGCCGACGGGGCCGGTGACGGCGGCGGCAGCGCCGCCTGGGAGGCCGCGGAGGGCCCGGCGCAGGTCACCCTCGCCGACGTCGGCGGTATGGAGGAGGTCAAACAGCGCCTTGAGGCCGCCTTCCTGGCGCCGCTGCGCAACCCCGGGCTGCGCACGCTGTTCGGCAAGAGCCTGCGCGGCGGGCTGCTGCTGTACGGACCGCCCGGCTGCGGAAAGACCTTCATCGCCCGCGCGGTGGCCGGTGAACTGGGCGCCCGCTTCCTGTCCGTGAGCATCGACGACGTCCTGGAGATGTGGATCGGCGCCTCCGAGCGCAACCTCCACGACATCTTCTGTGCCGCCCGCCGCGCCGCGCCGTGCGTCCTGTTCCTGGACGAGCTGGACGCGCTGGGCGCCAAACGCAGCCGGATGCACCACAGCGGGCTGCGCAACACCGTCAACCAGCTGCTCAGCGAGCTGGACGGGCTGGACGGCGACAACGAGGGCGTGTTCGTGCTGGCCGCCACCAACCACCCCTGGGACGTGGACACCGCGCTGCGCCGCCCCGGCCGCCTGGACCGCACGCTGCTGGTGCTGCCCCCGGACCGGGCGGCCCGCGCCGCGATCCTGCGCTACCACCTGCGCGACCGCCCGGTCTCCGGCGTCGACCCGGCCCGGCTGGCGGCGCGTACGGACGGCTTCTCCGGGGCCGACCTGGCCCATCTGTGCGAGTCCGCCGCCGAGCGGGCGCTGCTGGACTCGGTCCGTACCGGCGAGGTCCGCACGATCGGGATGGCGGACCTGCTGGCCGCGGCCGGGGAACTGCGGCCCTCGACACAGGCGTGGTTCGCCGCCGCCCGCACTGTCGCGCTGTTCGCCAACGAGGGCGGTACGTACGACGAGCTGCTGGCCTACCTCAAGCGCCGGAAGCTGCTGTGACCAAGGCGCTGCCGCCCCTGCCCGCGCCGGCCCCCGGACCACTGGCCCGGGCCGAGGCGCTGATCGAGGTCGGGCGCTACGAGCACGCGGGGGGCGTGCTGGCGCGGCTGCTGGCCGATGAACCGGGCAACGCGCCCGCCTGGTTCGCGCTGGCCCGCTGCCGCGGCCGCCTCGGCGACCACCCCGGCGCCCTCCAGGCCAACGGCCGGGCCCTCGAACTCGCCCCCGAGCACCCCCGCCTGTGGCAGCAGCGCACCGGCATCCTCATCGACCTGGCCCGCTACGAGGAGGCGGCCGACGCGGCGCGCGAGGCGGTGCGCCGCGCGCCGGACCACTGGGGCTCTCACCTGGCGCTGGCCGACGCCCTGCTGCGGCGGCGCCGCACGCTCGGCCAGGCCCACGAGTGCGCCCGGCGCGCCGTGCGGCTCGCGCCGCACGAGGCCGCGGCCCACTACACCCTCGGCGTCACGGCCCAGGGCCTGGGCCGCCACGAGGACGCGGAGGCCGCCTACCGCGCTGCGCTGCGCCTGAATCCGCAGGACTCCGCCTCCCGCAACAACCTCGCCGTGCTCCAGCTGCACCGCCGGCGCGGCCGGCGCGGCGGCCTCGGCGCGGCCCTGACGGGCTTCGCGGACGCCGTCGCCGGTGACCTCCAGGACCGTACGGCCCGCTACAACCTGGAGGCGATGGCGTTCGGGATTCTCGCGGGCGCGCGCTGGCCGGCGCTGCTGACCGTCACCATCGGGCTGACCGGGGCGGCCGTCGCGGGCGCGGGGCAGGGCAGCCCGCCGCACGCGGGCCAGCTGTGGCCGCGGCTGGGCGCCCTGCTGCTGATCGCGGCGGTCTGCGCGCTGTGGGCCTGGCGGCTGCGCCGCAGGGTCCCGCGGCGGCTGCACACCCCGCTGTTCCTGCTGGCCCGCCGCTGCCCGCCGGTGGTGGCGATGGCCTGCGGGGTGCTGCTGCCGGTGCTCGCCGCCGTCCTGTCGGTCGCGGTGCCCTGGACGGACCCGGCCTTCCTGGGCGCCACCCTCGCGCCCGCCGCCTGGGCGCTCTTCCTCGCGTACTGGATCGCGCGCGCCATGCTCAGCCGGCGGCGGCCCGGGAGCTGAGAGCCTGACGGAGCGTTCGCTCCGGTGGGTCCGCCGCGGGCCCGCCCCTGCGCCCGCGACCCGGCTCGATACGATGCGGTCCGTAGCAGCCATGACCTCCGTACGCGCCGCAGCGGCCGTGCGGTCACGACCCGGGAGGAGCTCACCGGTGGCGGGAGAACCGCAGGCCGACTGCCTGTTCTGCAAGATCGTGGCCAAGGAGGTGCCCGCGACCATCGTCCGTGAGACCCAGACGACGCTCGCCTTCCGCGACATCAACCCCCAGGCGCCCACCCACGTCCTGGTGATCCCCAAGGTGCACCACCCGGACGCCGCCTCGCTGGCCGCCGCCGAGCCGGAGATCGCCGCCGATGTGCTGCGCGAGGCCGGTTCGGTGGCCGCGGACGAGGACGTGGACGGTACGGGCTACCGCGTCATCTTCAACACCGGCTCCGGCGCGGGCCAGACCGTCTTCCACGCGCACGCCCACGTCCTGGGCGGCCGCGGCCTCAACTGGCCCCCCGGGTAAGCGCCTTGTCCGTACGCGAACTCGTTGTGCTGGGCACCGCAAGCCAGGTGCCCACCCGGCACCGCAACCACAACGGCTATCTGCTGCGGTGGGACGGTACGGGCATCCTCTTCGACCCCGGAGAGGGCACCCAGCGGCAGATGCTGCGGGCCGGGGTGGCTGCGCACGACCTGAACCGGATCTGTGTCACGCACTTCCACGGCGATCACTCGCTCGGCCTGGCCGGGGTGATCCAGCGCATCAACCTGGACCGCGTGCCGCACCCGGTCACCGCCCACTACCCGGCCAGCGGGCAGCACTTCTTCGAGCGGCTGCGGTACTCCACGGCCTACCGCGAGACGGTGCAGCTGGGCCAGGAGCCCGTCGCGGGCGAGGGCGGGGTGCTGGCCACGACGCGTTCGTACGTCCTTCAGGCGCGGCGGCTCTCGCACCCCGTCGAGGCCTACGGCTACCGCCTGACCGAGCCGGACGGGCGCCGGATGCTGCCCGAGCGGCTGGCCGAGCACGGCATCGCGGGCCCGGACGTCGGCCGGATCCAGCGCGAGGGCGCGCTGGGCGGCGTCACCCTCGACGACGTCAGCGAGGTGCGGCGCGGCCAGCGCTTCGCCTTCGTGATGGACACCCGGCTGTGCGAGGGGGTGTACGCGCTCGCCGAGGGCTGCGACATGCTCGTCATCGAGTCCACCTTCCTGGACGAGGACGAGCAACTGGCCACCGACCACGGGCATCTGACGGCGGGTCAGGCGGCTCGGGTGGCGCGGGAAGCGGGCGTGCGGCACCTCGTGCTCACCCACTTCTCGCAGCGCTACTCCGACCCCTCGGAATTCGAGCGGCAGGCCCGCGCGGCGGGGTTCGACGGCGAGCTGACCGTCGCGCGGGACCTGATGCGGGTGCCGGTGCCCAAGCGCAGCTGAGGGGCACCGGCGCCGCGGGCGTCAGGGCAGGTAGTACATCGGGTTCGGCAGCTTGAAGGTCTTGTCGCCGTAGCCGCCCTTCAGGTCGCTGTACTGGTCGCCGAAGTTGGCGACGATGTTGTAGCCCTGGGACTCGATGTGCTTGCGGGTGCCCGACTTGAACTCCACCGTGGTGCAGGTCGCGCCGCAGGGGAGGTAGGCGGGCGGGTTCTTCTTGTCCTTGAGGTAGACGTGCGCGCGGTCCAGCGGCACGCGGTACCCGACGTTCTTCAGGTTGCGCACGCTCCACTCGCGCTGCGCCTCCTTGCGGCCGGTCAGGAAGAAGACCTCGGCGCCCTTGGAGTGCGCCCAGTTCACCAGCCGGTCCATGCCGAAGACGGCGTCCATGTCGGTGGAGGCCAGGTACTTGTCCTGGGCCTCCTCGGTGTGGTGGAAGCCCACCTGGAGCTCGTAGTTGTACGTGAGCAGCGTGGTGTCGTCCATGTCGAGGACGATGGCCGGCTTCGCCTTGCCGCCGCGGTGCTTCTTGAGCTCCTTGGCGAGGTACTTCTCCGCCTTGGCCTCGATGCCGCGCACCTGCTTGGCGTAGTTGCTCTTCGGCGAGGCGTAGTGCTGTCCGTCGGCGGTGACGGTGTCCCCGTAGTACGCCTTGATCCGGTCCTGGACCTGGGTGAGGTTGGGGATCTCCTTGTCGGTGCGCGGGACGGAGTGCTCGGCGGTGGCCTGGCCTATGCCGAAGGCGGCGGTGCCGACGACGGCGGCGACGACGGTGGCAGCGCCGAGGCGTGCACGCATGCGCATGTGCTTGCTCCTATGGGGGGTGGAGGTGACCCAGTAGAGATAGCAGGGCAGATGCGCCCGTATCTACGCGCGAAGATTCAACGCTTGGCAAAGGCTGGCCAGGCGGCGGGACGGCGGTGGCGTTCTTGACGGTGTCCGGCGGCCGTCCCTAGCCTCCCTCCTCATGGGTGAACAGCGTTCACGTACGCGTACATACGCCGACGAACTGACCGTCACCGAAGTACGGCTGGCCCCGGTGCTCGTCGCCGACCCGCCGCTGCTGAACACACAGGGCGTGCACCAGCCCTACACCCCACGGCTGATCGTCGAGGTGGTCACGGCGGGTGGCGCGACCGGCCTGGGGGAGACCTACGGCGACACCAAGTACCTCGTCATCGCCCGCCCGCTGGCCGCCGCGCTGCCCGGCCATCGGGTCACCGACCTGAACGCGCTGCCGGACATCGCCGCCCGCGCCTGCGGCGACTCCCCGTACGCTACGGGCGCTGACGCCGTGGACGCGGGCGGTCTGCGCGGCGCCCAGACCGCCGACAAATTACGCCTGTCCGTCATATCCGCCTTCGAGGTCGCCTGTCTGGACGCCTGGGGCCGCACCGCCGGGCTCCCCGTACACGCCCTGCTCGGCGGCCGCCTCCGCGACCGCGTCGCCTACAGCGGCTACCTCTTCTACCGCTGGGCACGCCACCCGGACGGCCACGGCGAGCGCGACGACTGGGGCGCGGCCACCGACCCGGCGGGCGTGGTCGCCCAGGCCCGCCGCCTCGCCGACCGGCACGGCTTCACCTCCTTCAAGCTCAAGGGCGGGGTGTACGAGCCGGCCGCCGAGATCGCCGCCATCCGGGCGCTGGCCGCCGCCTTCCCCGGACACCCGCTGCGCCTGGACCCCAACGGCGCCTGGAGCGTGTCCACTTCGCTGCGCGTGGCCGCCGAACTGGAGGGCGTCCTGGAGTACCTGGAGGACCCGGCCTGCGGCACCCGCGCCATGGCCGAGGTGGCCGCCCGTACGCCCATGCCGCTGGCCACCAACATGTGCGTGACCGCCGTCGAGGAGATCGCCGAGGCGTTCACCGAGCGCGCCGTACAGGTCGTGCTCTGCGACCACCACTACTGGGGCGGGCTGCGCGCCACCCGCGAACTGGCCGCGCTCTGCCGCGCGTTCGGCGTCCAGGTCTCCATGCACTCCAACACCCACCTGGGCATCAGCCTCGCCGCCATGACCCAGGTCGCCGCCACCCTCCCCGGCCTGCGGTACGCCTGCGACACCCACTACCCCTGGCAGAGCGAGGACGTCCTGACCGAGCGCATCGCCATCCGCGACGGGTGCGTACGCGTCACCGACACCCCCGGCCTGGGCGTCGACCTCGACCGCGACCGGCTCGCCCTCCTCCACGACCGCTGGCTCGCCGACGACGGCGCCCTGCGCGAGCGCGACGACGCCGCGGCCATGCGCGCCGCCGACCCGCACTGGAGTGCCCCCGCCACGCCGCGGTGGTGAGGACCCGCGCCCCGGGAGTGCCCCTCCCTCTGGGCGCCGCCCCGTGCCGCGCGTACCGTAATGGTCCCGTACGTGATCTTTGAGAGGGGCTGCCCCGATGGCACAGGAAGTACGCGGAGTCATCGCGCCGGGGAAGGACGAGCCGGTACGGCTGGAGACGATTCTGGTGCCGGACCCCGGGCCCGGCGAGGCCGTGGTGAAGGTGCAGGCGTGCGGGGTGTGCCACACCGATCTGCACTACAAGCAGGGCGGGATCAACGACGACTTCCCGTTCCTGCTCGGGCACGAGGCGGCGGGTGTGGTGGAGTCCGTGGGCGAGGGCGTCACCGACGTCGCCCCCGGCGACTTCGTCATCCTGAACTGGCGCGCGGTGTGCGGCCAGTGCCGCGCCTGTCTGCGCGGCCGTCCTCAGTACTGCTTCGACACGCACAACGCGAAGCAGAAGATGACCCTGAGCGACGGCACGGAGCTGAGCCCCGCGCTCGGCATCGGCGCCTTCGCCGACAAGACGCTGGTCGCCGCCGGGCAGTGCACCAAGGTCGACCCGGCCGTCTCGCCCGCCGTGGCCGGACTGCTCGGCTGCGGCGTGATGGCCGGCATCGGCGCCGCCATCAACACCGGCAACGTGGGCCGCGGCGACAGTGTCGCCGTCATCGGCTGCGGCGGCGTGGGCGACGCGGCGATCGTCGGCGCCCGGCTGGCCGGCGCGGCCCGCATCATCGCCGTCGACATCGACGACCGGAAGCTGGCGACGGCCAAGGGCATGGGCGCCACCCACACCGTCAACTCGCGCGAGAACGACCCCGTCGAGGCGATCCGCGAGCTGACCGGCGGCTTCGGCGCGGACGTCGTCATCGACGCGGTCGGCCGCCCCAAGACCTACCAACAGGCCTTCTACGCCCGCGACTTGGCGGGCACGGTGGTCCTGGTCGGGGTCCCCACCCCCGAGATGAAGCTGGAGCTGCCGCTGCTGGACGTCTTCGGCCGCGGCGGCGCGCTGAAGTCCTCCTGGTACGGCGACTGCCTGCCCTCGCGCGACTTCCCGATGCTCATCGACCTGCACCAGCAGGGCCGGATCGACCTCGCCGCGTTCGTCACCGAGACCATCGGGATCGGCGACGTGGAGAAGGCCTTCGAGTCGATGCACGCGGGCGACGTCCTGCGCTCGGTGGTGATGCTGTGATGACCGCCCGCATCGACCACCTCGTCACCTCCGGCACCTTCTCGCTGGACGGCGGCACCTGGGAGGTGGACAACAACGTCTGGATCGTCGGCGACGACGAGGAGGCCGTGGTCATCGACGCGGCGCACGACGCCGAGGCCATCCTCGCCGCCCTCGGCGGCCGTACGCTGCGCGCCATCCTGTGCACCCACGCGCACAACGACCACATCGACGCGGCCCCGGCGCTGGCCGCCCGTACCGGCGCGACCATCCATCTGCACCCCGACGACCTGCCGCTGTGGAAGCTCACCCACCCCGACAGCGCGCCGGACGCCCATCTCGCCGACGGCCAGGTGCTCACCATCGCCGGTACGGACCTGAAGGTGCTGCACACCCCGGGCCACGCGCCGGGC
Source organism: Streptomyces sp. UF-297 (assembly GCF_058245575.1). Lineage (NCBI taxonomy): Bacteria > Bacillati > Actinomycetota > Actinomycetes > Kitasatosporales > Streptomycetaceae > Streptomyces > Streptomyces sp. UF-297. Next base: position 8,821 of record NZ_JBSIBZ010000164.1, read on the forward strand.
GCGGTCTGCCTGTACGCGCCGGACCTGGGCACGGTGTTCACCGGTGACACCCTCTTCCAGGGCGGCCCCGGCGCCACCGGCCGCTCCTACTCCGACTTCCCCACGATCGTCGCCTCCATCCGCGAGCGGCTGCTGACCCTGCCGCCGCAGACCACGGTCCGTACGGGCCACGGCGACTCGACGACGATCGGGGACGAGGCCGCACACCAGGGGGAGTGGAGCGCCCCGTAGGAGCGCCCCTTAAGGGGCGCGGGGAACCGCGCGACCAGCCCTCACCGGCCCGCGGTGTATCAGACCGCCTCGGTGGCCGCCCGCTCAAGAA